>JAUWCW010000219.1 GCA_030609125.1 Candidatus Rokuibacteriota bacterium | reverse complement strand
ACGGCGGCGAGAGCACGATCCGCAGCTTCAAGGAGGACCAGCTCGGCCCGAAGGACCTGGAGGGCGACGCGACGGGAGGGATCGGCGGCAACGTGGTGAATTTCGAGCTGCGGCGAAGGCTGGTGGGCAACTGGGCAGGCTCCCTCTTCGTCGATGTCGGCAACGTGGTGCCCAACCAGTCGCGGATCGAGCAGGGGCTGCCGCCCTACGAGAGCGCCTCGGAGGTCTTCGAAGACGCCGTCGAAGACTTCTTCAGCGATTTCAGCTACGCCGTCGGCGCCGGCATCCAGTACCTCCTGCCCGTCGGCCCGGCGAGGATGGACGTGGCCGTGAACCCCGATCCAAAGGAGGGAGATGAAAAATGGGTCGCCCACTTCACCCTCGGCATGGCCTTTTGAGCGGGGTGACCCCAGACCGTTTATTTTGCGCGTCTTCTGTGCTAAAGGTGTAGACAGGAAAATAGTGAAAGAAGGATACGTATGAAGAAGATCCTCGTTCTCATGATCCTCCCGGTCCTCATGCTCGCCCTGCCCTCCTGCGACGGCAGCTCGTCGGGCCCGTCGACCATGCCTCTGCCGACGGATGTCGTCTGGAACCTCCAGGCCTTCGAGCGGAACGACGGAACGAGCATCAGCACCATCGTCGTCGGCGAGCCGCCGCGGTACCAGGTGCTCTTCCGGGAGGACGGTCAGGTGGAAATAAAGGCCGACTGCAACGGGTGCGGGGGAACCTACGAGAGCAGAAGTTCCGCGCTGACAATCGAGATCGGTATCTGCACCCAAGTCTATTGCGGCGTCGACTCCTTTGACGTTGCGTTCAAAGCGGCGCTGGAGGCCGCCCGCTCCTTTACGTATAACGGCACGGATCTTGTCCTCGTTTACCCGCTGGGACGGATGCTTTTCAGGATGTAAAGGAGAACGACACAGTATATGGAGGAGCTCACTATGATAAACAGGACCCTGGTCATGACTGTGTGTCTCGCCCTGCTGGCCGCTGCCGCCGGTCCGCCCGGGGCCTTGGCGCAGATGGCGCCCGAGAAGCTCGAAGTCCCGGTGGTTCCCGGGACGTTCGCCGTTCTGACGACCTACGAAGACGAATCGGTGGGGGAATTCTTCAACCGGAGCAAGCCGCTCTTTCTCGACATCAACTTCGTCCTCGCCATGAGCGCCACCGGCACGTACCCCCTGACCCTCACCCTCATCCAGGAAGTGGGCAAGACGAAAGAGGAGACCCAGATCTGGAAGGGGACCCTGGAGGACGGCTTCTACCGGATTCGCTATCCCGTGACCCTGCCCGTCGGCAGCGGCGAGGTCTCGGTCAAGGTGGTGATGAAGGTCCGCATGTTCGTCAGGAAGTTCTCGGAGAAAAGCTCGTATCAGTATACCAACTGGGAAGGCGCCTACCGGGTCGGCAAGCGCTGACGCTCCTCTTTTGAGGGATTGGCTATCAGAGCTCTTTTGAGGTTCCTGGGGAGGGTCGCACTGCTGCTCCTTGCGGTCGCGGCGACCATCGTTCTTGTCCGGGCCTTCGACTCGCGCCGCAAGCCGGACCTGAAGCCGTGGCACGAGGTGCACCTGGAGCGAGAATTCACCGCCGAAGGCTTCGAGGGCGGCACCTTCGCCGACTACCTGGAAATAGAAGAGCGGGTCTTCCGCGAGCTCGACGCCAAGGTCTGCTCCGCCCTCTCGCCGGAGGACGAAACGGCCTTCAATCGCTTCTATCGCGGCAGCGAGGTCCATCCCGACACGAGGCCGACGAACTGGAACCGCACCTTCGAGATGGTTCCGGAGAGGCCTGGAGATCCTGCCGGCGGTATCCTGCTGGTCCACGGCCTGACCGACTCGCCCTACAGCGTACGCCGGATAGCGGAGATATTCCGGGACCGCGGCTTCTACGTACTCGCCGCCCGGATGCCAGGCCACGGCACCGCCCCGTCGGGGCTGAAGTACGCCGTCTGGCAGGACTGGCTGGCGGTGGTGCGTCTCGGTGCCACCCATGTCCGTGAAAAGATCGGTGCCGACGCCCCTCTCTACCTGGGAGGGTACTCGAACGGCGGGACCCTGGTTGTCAAGTACACCCTCGACTCCCTGGAAGAGGAGTCGCTGGAGACCCCGGAGAGGATCTTTCTCTTCTCCCCCGCCATCGGCGTCACGAGCTTCGCGGCCTTCGCCTCCTGGCACAAGCTCCTGAGCTTCATCCCGTACTTCAGGAAGTTCCGGTGGGAGTCGGTCCACCTCGAGTACGATTCCTTCAAGTACAACTCCTTTCCGAAGAACGCCGGGCACCAGACGCACGCGCTGACCGGGGCCGTCTGGAAGCAGATCCAGGGCCTGGCGGACCGGAAGATGCTGGAGCGTCTTCCCCCCATGATCGCGTTCCAGTCTCTGGTGGACGCCACGGTCCTCACGCCGTCCCTGGTCGACAGGCTCTTCGACAATATCAGGAGCGAAGGCAGCGAGCTGGTCCTCTTCGACATAAACCGGCGGAACGACCTGCGAAGCTTCCTGAAACACAACGTGGACACGCTCCTCATATCCCTGGAGACCAGGGATCAGCTGCCGTTCAAGCTGACGGTTGTGACGAACAGCGACGAAGCCTCGGGCAGCCTGGTGGCGAAACACCGGGAACCGGAAAGGGCCGGTTTCAGAAAAACGGACCGCCTCGATCTTTCCTGGCCGCTGTCCGTCTACTCCCTCTCGCACGTGGCCATTCCCTTTCCCCCCGATGATCCCCTCTACGGCGTCCTTGGTGAACCCGACGGGGCCGGGCTGCGCCTGGGAACGATGCAGCCGCGGGGAGAGAAACGCATGCTGACGGTGCCCGTCGGCATGCTCATGCGGCTGCGATACAATCCGTTTTTCGACTACGTGGAAGAACGGATCGTGCAGTTCTGCGAGGCCTGCGAAAACTGACCCTGCTTTCCTCCTTGACGCGCCGCTCCTCTGTAGTATATTGTAATACAGGAGGTGAGCCAGTGCGAAAGGTGATGTCCATCAGTCTGACGGAGAAGGTTGCCGAACAGCTCGAGAAGTATGTGCGTGGCTCCGGAAGGAACAAGAGCGACGTCGTGCGCGAGTCCATCACCCTCTATCTCTGGGAGACGGAACTGCGCGAAACCCAGCGACGGCTGGGGAGGAAAGCCAAGAAGGCCGGTATCGTCACGGAAGAGGACGCCTTGAAGGCGATCTCGTGAAAGCCGTCTTTGACACCAATGTCCTTTTCGCCGCCCTCGTCACTCAGGGGTTATGTGCAAAGCTCCTGCGGCGCGCCCGCCTCCGCGAGTTCGAGCTCGTCATCTGCCCCTCCATCCGCAAGGAACTCCGTCGAGCGCTGACCGCGAAGCTGCGCTGCTCTCCCAAAGAGGCGGCAGGAGACCTCGCGCTCATTGATGAAGCCGTTGCGTCGGGGCACACGCCGCCGGGAAGCGTCCGCGGCGTCTGCCGCGATCCCGACGATGACGCCGTGCTGGACTGCGCTTCTTCCGCAGGCGCGGACTACCTCGTAACCGGCGATGATGATCTCCTGTCACTGATAAAGTTCGAGGGGGTCCCTATCGTGTCGCCACGTCAGTTCGAGCTTCTTTTCGCGGACTGAGAGTCCACGAAACAATTCACGCCTCAAAAGAACAGGATCAGCCTTCACGATTCAAGGGCTGACCCCGTTACGCGTTACGTTACCGTTACTGAATCGGCGCCAGCAGCCTCGATGTCTGCACTGCCAGCTTGAACCAGAAGGGCCGGTCGTCGTAGTCGCCGGCGTGGACCCGCCGGCAGTGGGTGAAATCCTCTTCCAGCATCGCCGCTGCCTCGGTGGCAAAATCCTGGTCCACGGCGACCATGGTGATCTCGAAGTTGAGCCGGAAGGACCTGTTGTCCAGGTTTGCCGTGCCGATCCCGGTCACCTGGTCGTCGACGACGATAACCTTCTGGTGCAGAAACCCCGATTCGTACCGGTAGAACTTCACCCCCACCGGCTCAACCTGCTTGATGTATGAGAAGGATGAGAGGTAGATGAGGAGGTGGTCCGGCTTGCCGGGGAGCATGATGCGCACGTCCACCCCGCGCAGCGCTGCCAGTTGCAGGGCTGTCATGATCTGCGAGTCGGGGACGAAGTAGGGGCTGGCGATCCATACCCTCTTCTTTGCCCTGTTGATCGATTCGGAGAAAAAAAGGGCGCAGCTCTCGAGCCTGTCCGCCGGGCCGGTGGGGAGGACGAGGACATGCGTACCGCCGCTCGATGATTTCTTCGCCTTCCAGTTGAGCTTCGGGATATTCCCGGTGGCCCAGTGCCAGTCCTCG
>JAUWCW010000230.1 GCA_030609125.1 Candidatus Rokuibacteriota bacterium | reverse complement strand
CGCCCCTTCGATATATGCGACCTGGCCTGCTCCGCCGGCGCCACCTACGTGGCCCGCTCGACGGCGGCGAACTCCCGACACATGCAGAAAATGCTCCGGCAGGGGCTGGACCACCGAGGGTTCTCCATGATCGAGATTGTCTCCAACTGTCACACCACCCTCGGGCGGCTGAACAGGCTGGGAACCCACCTCGACATGCTGGCGGATTTTCGGGAGCGGGCCGTTGAGTTTACTCCCGAGCTCGATGTTGGAAAGGCAAAGGCAGAGGGCAGACTCATCGTCGGCGTCCTGCACAGGGAAGACGAGAGGCAGCAGTTCACCGGCCAGGGCGGCGGCTCTCCCCAGGGCTGCCTGCCGAAGACTCATCATCCCCCCGGGAGAGAGAAATGAGCCCTAAGGTCGGGGTGCGCCTGAGCGGGACGGGCGGCCAGGGGCTCGTCCTGGCGGGGAAGCTGCTGGCCGAGGCCGCCGCCATCCAGTGCGGCCTGAACGTGGTCTACACCAAGTCCTACGGGCCCGAGGCAAGGGGCGGCGCGAGCCGCTCCGACGTGATCATGAGCATGGGAGAGGTCGACGACCTTGTCAACAGTCCCGTCGACGTGCTCATGTGCCTCGGACAGAAGGCGTGCGACAAATACTTCCCCGATCTCGTCTACAAGGGGTTCCTCTTCCTGGACTCGACGAATGTGACCGTTGTGCCGACGAGCCGTTTCGTCGAGCTGCCCCTGACGGAGCTGGCCGCCAAGAAATGCGGGGGAACGATGGTGACCAACGTGCTCGCCCTGAGCGCTCTCTGCGCCCTGACGAACCTCGTCACCCGCAGGGCGCTCAGGGAAGCCATCAAGTCGACTGTCCGGGAAAACTTTCTGGAACAGAACCTGAAGGCCATGGAACTGGGGTACCGCCTGGCGAGGGATCTGCGCAAGGAGATGAGCGACAGGGAGAAGAATAATCTGCCGAATTTCGGCTATTTGAGAGAAAAGGCGAAGCGCTCGAGGACGAGCGCTTCCCGGTCGGCATCCCGCGGCAGGCAGGGATGAGCGGAGCGTCCGCCGTCGACAGCCTGCGGCTGGTCGGAATTCCCGGCACCAACAAGGTGATGGGGGGAGAGCTTTCCCGGCTCGCGGGGAGGGCTTTTGACGGGGTGCGGCTCCCCGTCCCGAAGAAGGAGGGGCAGGGGGCGCTGGTCTACCCCTTCGACGTGGAGACGGCGGCCCTGGCGGTGCGCTACCATAGAACGGCGTCCCGTGTTCTGTGGGGTCTGTACCAGAGCAGGGCCGCCCGGCTGGAGCCTCTTTACGATGACTTCCTGGGCGCCGTTCGCGAAGATTCCCGTCCGTGGCTGCGCGAGGGAGCGTCTTTCAGCGTTACCACGTCCAACATGGGAAGATTTCCCGCCGGTGAGCGCCAGGTGGTGGGTGTGGTCAAGAACGCCGTCCTGGAGGGTGCCGCCCACAGGGGCTTCCGGCTGTCGGTGAATCCCGGGGACCCGGATATCCACCTCGTGGCGAGCATGCACGACGACGTGGTGACCGTTTCGATCGACCTTGCGGGACGCCCGATGAACCAGAGAGGGTACCGTGCCGACACCGGCATGGCGCCCCTGCGGGAGAACCTGGCGGCTGTGCTGGTGATGCTCTCCCGTTACGACGCCCGGAGCGAGGTTCTGGTGGATCCCATGGCGGGTTCGGGCACGATTGCCATCGAGGCGGCCTGCATGGCCCAGGGGAGGCCTGTCTGGGTGTCCCCCCGCAGGCCCGCCGCCGGGGCCCTGCCGCCGTTCGAGAAGCCCCTCCGCCGGTCCGCCAAGCCGCTCTTCAGCGATACCAGGCCGCTGGTGATTGCCAACGAGCTGGACCGGAGGACCCACGACCTCTCCCGGAAGAACAGCGCCAACGCGGGCGTGAAGGAGTTCGTCGAATTGTGGCGTGGAGATTTCAGCCGGATCGAAGAGAAGAGCGTCCGAACAAGGGCTGAACGAAGGGGCTTCGATCCCGGCCGGGGTGTGATCCTGAGCAATCCCCCGTACGGTGAGCGGTTCAGCCGGGGAGAACTGGTGGATCTCTACCGCGATCTGCGTCGTTGGTGCACCCGGTTTCACGGATGGCGGGCGGCGTTTCTCGTGGCGAACCCCGACTTCGAGACGGCCTTCGGTGGCCGTCCCCGGATAAAAAAACCCCTTAGAAACGGGCCCCTTCGGGGATATTTCTACCTGTACGACCTTTAACCCCGCCGTGTGCTGATGCTTGACGCCGGGCCGAAAGGGCTTTATCATGACAGCGGTTGACATTCGCGCCTTTCGCCTCTGCCGCTGCAGGGAGGAACGGCACCCGGTGAGGCCGACATTCCGGGCTTCAGCGGGGTTTTTTTTGGAATCGCACGAGGTTAGGCAATGAACATCGAAGACAAGACTTTTGTGGCCATCGATTACCGGCTCTCTCTCGATTCGGGGGAAGAGATCGACAGGTCACCTGACGGAAAGCCGCTGGGATTCGTAACCGGAACGGGCCGGATCCTTCCGGGGTTGGAGAAGGAACTCATGGGGATGGCTGCCGGCGACAGCGCCCGGGTAACCCTGGAGGCCGAAGATGCCTACGGGGAGGTGAACGAGAACCTGTTCCGGGACGTTCCGGTCAGTGAGTTCTCCAAGGATGTGGAGCTCAAGGAAGGCAAGGCTTTTCGCGCTCAGAGCGCTCGCGGTCCCGTGACGGTAACCATCGCGCGCGTCAATGACGACGAAACCGTCACCATCGATCTCAACCATCCCATGGCGGGCAAGCGGCTGCATTTCGAGCTCAAGGTTGTCGAGGTCCGGGAGCCCCTGGCAGGGGAGATCGTGGAGGAGCCCGCCGGCTGCGCCTGCGGCCCCGAAGGCGGGGACGGCTGCGGTTCCGGCGCCGGTTCCGGCTGCGCCTGCGGCTGAGAAGAAAAAAACACGCCCCGCACAGGGCGGGGCGTGTGTTTGCCGGCAGATCCGGTTCTTACAGCTTGACGACGTTGTTGGCGGCCGGGCCTTTGGGACCGTCGACGATCTCGAACTGGACCCGCGCGCCCTCATCCAGGCTCCTGAAACCTTCGGATTTGATCGCGGAATGATGGACGAAAACATCCGGTCCATCATCCTGCTGGATGAAGCCAAAACCCTTGGAATCGTTGAACCACTTTACCGTTCCTTCTTTCACTTCTACTACTCCTTTGCGTCGGTTCGCTACGGAACCAGTGATAAGAATGACCCGCCCGTCACCGGGTGCCTCGGGCCGGCAGCCCTGGTGTGGAGAGCCCCAAGAAAAAACCGCACAATCTTTATCGACGGATTGTGCGGCTGACTTTTCCGGGGCTGCAACTACAAGCAGGTACTGCACAAACTTACATAATACTAATACAGTATTTCAGGAAAAGCAATTTATTTAACGGACTTTACCGGTGCTCCACGGGTGTTTTTTCTTCCTGATCCCCGGCAGCGGCTGTACAATGTTTCAAGGGCGCATGAAGCAGTGACCGGAACGATTTTCCAGAGAGGGACGTAAAGATGAGAAGGCTGTTGTTTCTGTTGCTCGCCGCGGCAGTTGTCCCGAGCTGCGCTCCCAGCGAGACGGTCAGGACCGGGAGCACCGTCCCCCAGGCGGCCGCCGCCCGGCAGGGGACCTACGCGCTCATACCCTTCGACGAGACCATCGCGGTGGGGGTCTTCAACGAAGCAGTGCTGGAAGGCCTGGAAGATGCTCTCGCCGCCGCCTTGGAGGCGAAGGGCTACAGCCGGGTCAGCGAAGCCCCGGACATACTGGTGGCGGTGTATGTCACGAGAGAGAGAAAGTTTCAGTCCCACGACTGGGGCTACAGGCACGGCTGGCGAAAGCCGGAGTGGGACGCCTACTGGGTCGGGAGAAGGGCCGCCGCCAGGGAGATGGAGGAGGGGACGGTGGTCCTGGACATCATAGACGCGAAGAAGAAAGAGCACGTCTGGGGTGGGTCGGCCCCGGGCGTTCTTCTCCCGGGCCCCGAGGGCGTGGTGGAAAACAAGGCGGCCGAGGAGGCCCTGGCGAAGATACTCGCCGATTACCCCTGATCCTCCACCGCCCTCATCCCGTGGAGGCGTCGTCGAGGGGCACCAGGTTCTTTCTCCCCACCCGGTCGAGGAGCAGGTGGAGC
>JAUWCW010000072.1 GCA_030609125.1 Candidatus Rokuibacteriota bacterium | reverse complement strand
ACGGGTTCAACAACAGCATCGTGGACTACGACCTGAGGGGGCTGGAAGTGTATCTTTCCACCGACGGAACAGGAACCGTCTCACCCTCGGCGGTTTCACCGTCGGCATTTTCCAACGGCAAGGCCACTGTCGAGATCTCCTACAGCAAGGCCGAGTCCTTTTCGGTCATCGCCGCCCTTTCCAAAGACGACCTGGAAAAGATCATCCGCGAGCGCTTGCGCCGCGCTCCCGTTTCCCCGGGCCCGGCTCCGCTGACGCCTGAGGAGGTGGCCCAGGAAAGAGAGCGGGAGCTTGCGCTGCAGGCCCGCGAGGAGGCGATGCAGGCGAAAATGGAGACGGATGAGCAGGCGGAGTCCCGTGACGAGGCACTTCGCGCCCGCGAGGAGGCCCGCAAGGCCATGGACGAGGCGGTGAAGGCCCCGGCGCCTCCGCCCGAGCCGTCTGCGGAACCCGGGCGGGTCGATGATGTCCCGCCCGGCCCCGATCCCGCCAAGGTGCCCCTGCCGACGCCCGCTCCGCAAGAGCCCCTCAAGGAGGCGAAGAAGACGGTGCAGGAACTCTCCCAGGTTTCGCTGATAGAGTCGAAGGGGCGGGCGATGGTGATGCTGGAGACCACGGGGCCGGTCAGCTACAACGCCTCCACCGGCTCGGCATTTTCCAAGGAATGGATCTACGTCGAGCTTTTCCCCGTGCAGCGGACCAGGGGCAAGGTGGGGGATCTCATCAGGGTGGAGTCCGACCTGATCGGGGACATTCAGGTCGAGGACGTCGATTCAGAGAGGGTGAAGGTTTCCCTGCAGATCCTGCTGCCGGACATTTCCTATGTCGTCTCTCAGCAGGACCGCGCGGTTGTGGTCAGAATCATCAAGAACGAGTAGATTGCCTGATTCGGGCACGTTTCCCCCCGCCGCCCGGAACCTCTTTTTTCTTTTTGCCGCCCGCACTGTTGCGGATGGGGGGGCCGCCGGATAGATCATGCAGTCTTCAAAGGTCCTGCTCCTGGAAAACGCGCCCGCTCAGGCCGCCGCCGCACGCAACGCCCTCGTCGGCGCCGGCTGCCGACTACTCGTCTCGCGGTTCGAGGGCGACGGCCTGAAGAGGGCCCGGGAGTGGAAGCCGGACATCGTCATTCTCTCCAGCGCCTACCCGACGGAGAACCTCA
Organism: Candidatus Rokuibacteriota bacterium; assembly: GCA_030609125.1. Classification (GTDB taxonomy): domain Bacteria; phylum JAUVQV01; class JAUVQV01; order JAUVQV01; family JAUVQV01; genus JAUWCW01. Next base: position 7,482 of record JAUWCW010000072.1, on the reverse strand, counting down.
CCGGGTACTGCCGCATGCTGAGAAGCGAGATCGATGACCCCTTCCACCTCGTCATTGCGGCCGCTCTCACCCGGGAGCGCTTTTTCAATGGGGCGCCGGAGGTGCGGGCCCTGGTGGACGGATTCGTCCAGTTGCCCTACACCCAGGCGAAGCTCAGGGAAGCCCTGGAGAATCTCCCCGCCGGGAAGGGGCCCGGCGCCCGGGCGGGCGAGGCTCCCTCCGACGAGGATCTTGAGGGCAAGTCGGTTCTTCTTCTCGACCCCGACCCGGAAGTGGCGGAGAAGCTGCGCGAACACCTGGAGCCGAAAGGGGTCGAGGTGGCCGCCGTTCACTGGGAGCAGGCGGCGGCCCACAGGTGCGCCAATCCCCCCCAGGCGATCATTCTCGGCTGGCCCCCGCCCGAAGGGCTCACCGTTGCGATCCTCAGGGAGATAAGGGGCGAGGAGGACCTCCCCGTCATTCTCCTCTCTTCCGCGGGCCAGGACGTGGTGCTGGCCCGCTCGCCGGCCCTGCTCAAGATGTCGAAAATGCTCTTTATCAAGCCCGTTCCCTGGAAGCATTTCTTCCGCTTCTTCGGGCGGCTCCTGCAGAAGGCGCCCGCTCCGGGGCGGAAAAAGATTCTTCTGCCCCCCTCCGGCCTGAATGACGAGATGCGCAACTACTACCAGCAGCAGATGGAGACCAAGTTTCTCGAGGTGGAGGAGCTCAAGGGACGTCTGCGGACAGCGGAAGCGTTGAGCAGCCGCCGGGACTTCGACGCGGGCGAGCTGAAGAGGCTCAAGAACGAGAATGAGCAACTTCAGGATAAGATCCGTGAGCTGACGAAGAAGGTGCAGGTCGACCTTGCCAAGCACCGGCTCCGGGAGACGGAGCTGGAGGTCAGGCTCGGCAGCCTCATCCGGAAGAAATCCGAGGCCGAAAGGCGTGCCCAGGATCTGATCGACGTCAGCACGGAGAGAGCGGACGAGGTGACGCGGGGTCTGGAGGAGGCGCACGGTGAGTTGCAGATGCGTCTGGAGGAAGCGGCCTCCCTGCGGGCCGACCTGGAGCAGGCGCTGGTCCAGAAGGAGAGCCTGGAGGAGAAAATGGAGGCCTCTCTTCTCGAGATCGGCAGGGAAAGGGCGAGCCTGGAGGAACAGAATAAGGCGGCCCGGGAAGAAGTGGGGAAATCGGGAGCCGCGGTCGCCGCCTCCGAGGAGCGAGAGAGGGAACTGCTCCGGGAGAGCGAGCAGAGCCGGGAACGGGAGGCGCTCCTGGAAAGCGATCTGGCCGCCCTGAAGGAGAAGTCCGCGGCGGACGGGGAGAGAACCGCCGCGCAGGGCGAGGAACTGGAGAAGGCCCGGGCCTCCGTCTCGGAGGAGGCGCAGAAGCGGAAGCTGATGGCGGCCCGGATCTCGGGGCTGGAGGAGGAGCTGGAGGGACGCAGGCGGGAAACCTCCGGCCTGCAGGGGCGTCTGGAAAAGAAGGACGGGATTGTTGCGGACTTGCGCGAGAAGCTTCATGTGAGCGAGACGGCTGTGGCCGGCCTGGATGAGGAGCTCGGCACGTGGCGCCAGCGCTCGGCCGAGGCGGAAGCGGTCATTGCGGACCTTGTGGCGCGGGAGCCCCCCCCCCTGCCCCGGCGGCGGTAGAGGATGGGACATCGGAACTGCTGGCGGAGAAGGAAGGGGCCCTGCGGGAGTTGGAAGAGAAGCTCGGCGGCGTCGAGGATGCCCGGGCGGGCCTGGAGCGGCTTCTCGAGGAGAAAGACGGATCCCTGAGGGAGCTCGAGGAAAAGCTTCGGGAAGCGGAGAACGCCGGCGCCGGGCTGAAGGCCCGGATGGAGGAGAAAGAGGACGCCCTGAAGGGGAAGGAGGCGGAACTGGCTGAGGCCGGCGACGCCCTGGGGCTTCTGGAAGCGGAGAGGCAGAAGAGCCGCGGCCTGGAAGAGACCGCCAAGGGCCGGCTCGACGAACTCGGAGAGCTGCGGCGGAAGATAGAGCATGACGGTGAGCGGCAGCTGAAGGCCGCGGAGGAGCGGGGGGGCCTCGAGGCACGCGTGCGGGAGCTCGAAGAGCAGCTCCGGGAAGCGGCGGCCGCCGGGATCCGGCTGGAAGAGAGGCACAGCGGCGAGCTTCTCGAGGCCCGGGAAAAGATTCAAACGCTCCGGAAGGAGCTGGAGGATGCCCGGAAAGAGGCGCAGCAGGCGGGCCTTGTCAGCGGAGAGTTCGAAAAGGCCCGGCAGCTTCTCAAGGACGTGGTCGAGCGGGCCCAGACGGAGGTCATTGAGCGGACCCGGGAGGAGGTTGCGCTCCGGGAACGGCTCAAGACCTCGGTTGAGGAAAAAAAGTTCCTCCTGGGGCGGCTGGAGAGGGAGCTGACGGAGGCGGGGGAGCGGGAGCGGCGCCTTTCGGACCTTCTGGACAAGGCCCTGCGGGGTTCGGCCCATCTTGCCGCCTCGCTGGGCAGGTCGGGAGCGGCGCCGGACAACCTGCCGGTGGCCGTCTCGGAGCCGGAAGCCGGGCCGCGCAGGCTTCGGCCCGCCCTCGCGGCGGCGGCGGCGGTTCTCCTGGTGGCCGGCGGCGCCTGGTTCGCCATGCGGGGTGCGCAAAAGAGCGCTCCCCCAGCCGAACCCGTCCCGGAGACCGCCGCCCGCCCCGCCCCCGGCTCCGCCGATGATCCCCTCGCCTCGCAGCGCGAGGTGTGGGAACAGTGGACGCGCAGTGACGTGTCGGGGGGGGTGCTGCTGCAGGCGACCCTGAGGAGCCCCGATGAGATCGCGGCGGCGGTCGCGGCGGAGAAGACCTCGCAGGGGTGGTCCGAGAAAGAGGCGGAGAGCGAGCTTCGCCGCCTCCTCGAGCCCTACCGCTTCGACGAGCACATCTATTTTTTCCTCTACCTGAAGAACCTCGAGCCCGGGTACCCGTCCTACATCGACGGCATCTACTCCCAGCTCTCGCTTAGGGACGACAAGGGGAACGAGACGCCCGCCTTTCTCCCCCCGGACCTGGAAAAGTACCGGCGCGTGTACAGCTTCAACTCCGGCGACCTCGCCAAGAGCAGGGAGGGGCTGATCTACGAGGTGACGGTCCCCGTGGCCTTTTCCCGAAGTGGTCTCGCCGCCCGCCCGTCCTACATCCAGCTTCTTGCCTACAACATCGGTTCCTCCTCCCGGAGGGTTCTCACCTGGGAGATGGAATGAGACCGGTGACCCCCGTGAAGGCCGCCCCGCAGCGAGCCCTGAAGCTGCCGGTCCTGCCGCTTCTGCTCACCCTCGCCCTCTGCTTTCCCGTCCGGGCCGCCGGCGCGGACGCGGTCTTTCTCCTCGTGCCGCTCCTCAAACCTCCCGGGGCCGAGGAGTGGCTCTCCACCACCCTCGACAAAATCCTGGAGGAGAAGTTCGGCACTATCGACGGCGCGGGTCTGTCGCAAGGAGACGACCTCCGGGCCGCCCTGCTGAGGCTGATGAAACAGCCGCGGATCGGGCCCGAGGAACTCGTGGAAGCGATGGAGAGGGGCGGTGCGGACTACGCCGTGGTTGGACAGTTTATCGTCGACGACGACGTCATCAGCCTTGACCTGAGGCTCTTTTCGGCGCAGGAGAAACGGCAGACCGCCAGTTTTCTGGAAGAGGGGTTTCTCGACGACCCCTTCTCGCTTTTTGCCGATGCGGCGGCCTATCTCGCCGCCGAAGCGGGGGTGGTCGTCGCTGCTCCCGTCGAGGCGGAGGTCGTGAAGCCCCCGACCACGTCTCTGGAAGCCTACCGCGCTTTCAGTGAGGCCGGGACGGAGACCGACCCCAAAGCACGCATCGCCCTGCTGAAAGAGGCCGTCGAGCTCGACCCGTCCTACTTCGGCGCCAACCAGCGGCTCGGCCTCTCCCTCTACCAGATGGGCATGGCCCAGGAGGCGCTCCCCTACCTGGAGCGGGCCGCTCAGCTGGAGACGGGACTGCCCGAGGCTCACAACAATCTTGCTGTTCTCTACGCCCAGCTGGGCAGGAGGGAAGAGGCGCTGGCGGAATTCGAAAAGGCCCTGAAACTCAAACCCGACTACCCTGAGGCGCGTCTGAACTACGGGCGCCTGCTGGAGGAGAACGGAAGGTTTGACGAGGCCGAGGGGGTCTACTCGGATCTTCTCGATATCGATCCGGAGAACGTCAAGGCCCGCTCCTCCCTCGCACTGCTTTACGAGAAGACGGGGCGGACGGAACTGGCCATCCAGGAGTACCGCATCCTCTCCCGGAGCACGCCGGAACTGGCAGAAAACTACTTCCTCAAGAGCGGCAGGCAGGCGCGGAAGGAGAAAAAGTACTCCAAGGCGGAGAAGTTCTTCCGCCGGGCGGTGGACGTGAATCCCCAGCTCGCCGAGGGCTACGCCGAGCTCGGGGTCAACGCGTACTTCGCCGGCGAGCACGAGAAGAGCGTCGAGTACTTCCGCCAGTCCCTTGCCCTGGAGCCCCAGCGGGGGGAGTACCACCACTACCTCGGTCTCGCCCAGGAAAAGAGCGGGCGCCGGCAGGAGGCGCAGAAGTCCTTCCGCCGTTCGGTCGAGCTGGGAGGCCCCCTGGAGTCGAGGGTGAGCCTGGCCCGCATCTACCTGGGCGAGGGTGAGACGGGGCAGGCCATCGACGAGCTCAACCTTGTGCTCGACGAGGACCCTGCACAGGAGGAGGCGCAGAACCTGCTGTCGCGGGCCATGAACAGGGCCGCGGCGGAGAAGAAGAAGGAGCGGGAGAGGGCGGAGTTCGCCACCCATCGCCTGGAGCGTCTCGAGGTGATCATCGAGCAGCTCAACCGCACCAACCGTGAGCTGGAGAACAGGGTCTACGCCCTGCAGAACGGACGGAAGGGAATAGAGAAAGAGTTGGAGGAGCTTCGTGCCGAAAAGGAGCGCCGCGAAACCCGGTACGGGGACAGGATGGAAGATGCGCTCCGCTCCATCAAGCAGCTTTCGGATGACGACGAGCTCGAGAATCTCCGCCGGGAATACCTGGCCCAGGTGAGCGAGCTGGAGCGGAGCCTTACCGGGAAAGAGCGTGCCCTCCAGGAGGCGCGGCTGGCCCTTGAGGAGGCGGAGGAGATGAGGCTTCCCCCCGGCAGCGATGTGTCCCGCGAGCTTGTCCGGGAGAGGAAGAAAAGCGGTTCCCTGCAGGAGACGATCGCCTCTCTCGGAAAGGAACTTGACGAGTCGGAGCAGGAAGCGAAACGGCTTCGGGACCAGGTCCGGATCCTGGAAAAGAACGACTCGGAGCGGCTCGATACCGTCGGGAAGCTGGAGCGGCGGGTCGAGAGCCTGCAGTCGGAGAAGCTTGAGGAGGGCAAGGAGCTCTCGACGATGACCGAGCGCAACAGGGGGCTGGCGCGGAAGGTGACTGACCTGGAGAAGGCCCTGGAGGGGTCGGAGCGGAGCCTGAAGGGGTTGAGGGGCGAAGTGGAGGACCTGAAAGAAGAGAGCGGCAAGAGCGTGGGAGAGGCGGCGGACCTGCGCGAGCGGACGGCACTGCTTCGCTCGAAAAAGGATGCCCACGCCAGGGAGCTCGAGGAGCTGCGGCGCGGCTACGGCGACCTGACGGTGAAGGTGACGGAGCTGGAAAGGGACCTCGCCGGGGCGCGGCAGAGTGCCGAGAGCGCACGGGCGAAAGCCGACGATCTGCAGGAGAGGCTCCTCGCCTCCGTGAGCGGAAGAGAGCGGGAAGTGGCGGAGATGAGAGAGAGGGAGAGCGCCGCCCTCGCCGGAAGTGATGGTCTCCGCCAGTCCGTCGTTGACCTGGAGGCCCGTCTCGCCGGGGCGCGGCAGAGTGACGAGAGCGCACGGGCGAAAGCCGACGATCTGCAGGAGAGGCTCCTGGCCTCCGTGAGCGGAAGGGAGCGGGAAGTGGCGGAGATAAGAGAGAGGGAGAGCGCCGCCCTCGCCGAGAAGGACGGTCTCCGCCGGTTCGTCGTCGACCTGGAGGCCCGTCTTGCCGAAGCTTTGGAAAATCTGGACGCGGCGCAGGCCGGCTTCGATGAGCGCCTTGGTGCCGAGCAGGAGCGCTACCGCGCCGCGTACGAGGCGGAGCAGAGGGCCGGGGAAGCGTACGAGCGGGTGCAGAGGGACCTGATCGGACAGGCCCTCGAGCTGGGAATGATCCACATGAGAAACCGCTCCTGGGAAAAGGCCCGGCTCTACCTGCAGAGAGTGGTCGAGATCGATCCCCGAAACGCCGAAGCCTACTACAGCCTGGGAGAGATCTACTTTCAGCTCGGCCGCTTCGAGCTTTCAAAACAGATGTACAAGAAGGCGGGAGAAATCTATTGAAGGATCTGGGACACGTCGGATCCCTCGGTCCCCTCGGGATGACAAGCCGAGGGAATCGGGATGATAATGTTGGCGGTAACATGAACCTGCGCAAGGAGAAATACTCGTGACGATCATAAAGGTGGCCGGGGTGCAGTCGGCCTGCGGCCCGGATAAAGAGAAAAATGTCGAGAGGGCCGCGGAGTTCGCCCGCCTGGCGGCGGAAAACGGGGCGAAGATAATCTGTTTCGAGCAGCTTTTTTCCACCCCCTGGTTCCCCCGGGAAAAGTCCGCGGAGCACTTCGCCCTCGCCGAGGACGAGCAGGGCCCGACCCTCGAGACCCTCCGCGGGCTGGCCGGAGAGAAGGGTGTCACGCTGGTCTGCCCCATATTCGAGCGCGCCGGGGAGGAGGAGTACTACAACACCGCCTTCGTCCTTGGCCCGGACGGCGAGACCCTCGGCCGGTACCGGAAGGTTCACGTCCCCGAGCTCCCCCTCTGGGAGGAGAAGTACTACTTTCGCCCCGGCGACCTGGGTTTCCCCGTCTTCGAGAGCCAGGGCCTGAAGTTCGGCGTCCAGCTCTGCTGGGACAACTTCTTCCCCGAAGGGGCGCGGCGGCTGGCCCTGGCCGGGGCGGAGCTGGTCTTCTGCCCCAACGCCGCCGCCTTCGCCTCTTCCCGCAGATGGGAAACGGTGATATGCGCCAGCGCCATCGTCAACGGCATGTACCTTTTTCGGGTCAACCGCGTCGGGAGGGAAGAAGAACAGGACTTCTACGGGCGGAGCTTCTGCGTCAGCCCTGAGGGGACTATGCTGATGCCTCCGTCGGGGATGTCAAACGGCGTCATCATGGCCGACATCGACCGCAATCTCATCGAGGAGAACCGTCGGGAGTGGAAGTTCTTCGGTGACAGGAGGGAAGAGGCCTACGGAGGGTAGAGGCGTGCCAGAAGAGAAGAAGCCCACCTTTTTCGACAGGCTGCGGAGGGTGAGACTCCTCGTCGTTCTGTTCACCTCCGGCCTTGTGATCTTCGCGGGGCTCCTCCTCACCGTGTACCTCGAACGGGACCTGCTGCGGGGAGTGACGGAGAGCGAACTGCGTTCCTACCTCGAACGGGACGCGGGGCTCAACTTCCACATGGACAGCTCGAGCCTGCGCCTTTTCCCGCTGAAGATCGTTTTCGACGGCATCACTCTCAACCGCTCCGGCGAGCGCTGGTCCC
>JAUWCW010000130.1 GCA_030609125.1 Candidatus Rokuibacteriota bacterium | reverse complement strand
ATCGACGCGGTCGCCACCGACCACGCACCCCACAGCCCCGTGGAAAAGGAAGTGGACTACCAGAGCGCGGCCTTCGGCCTGGTGGGCCTCGAGACCGCCCTGGGGCTCATCCTCAAGCTGGTGGATGAAGGTCTCCTGCCCCTCGCGCGGGCCGTGGAGGCGCTGACGGCGGCGCCGGCGAAGGTTCTGGGGGTGCCCGGAGGGAGCCTCCAGCCGGGAGCGCCCGCCGACCTTGTCGTGGTCGACCCGGAGAGGGAGTGGACCGTGGATCCCGCTGCCTTCCGCTCCAAGGGACGCAACACGCCCTTTGCGGGCTGGAGCCTGAGGGGCAGGGTGGAGCGGACCCTGGTCGGAGGGAGGACTGTTTTTTCAGTCGGGGGCGGAGCGGCAGGCGAAGAATGAAGGTCAGGGTTGAGGAGAACCGCCGCCTCTCCGCGGATTTTCAGCGGATGCGGGTCGAGTGGCCGGGCGCCCTGCCGGAGCCCCTGCCGGGACAGTTCGTCATGGTCCGCACGAGAAGCTCGACGGACCCCCTCTGGCGGCGTCCGTTCGGTGTCCACGACTTCAGCCGCCGCGGGGGCTCCGCCTCGGCCGCGCTGCTTTACCAGGTAGTGGGGCCGACGACACGGGACCTCGCCGCCACGGCCGCCGGGGAGAGCATCGATCTGCTCGGGCCTTTCGGAAGCGGATTCGATCTGCGCGGGAAGGAACACTGGCTGGTGGCGGGCGGGCGCGGCGTGGCGCCCCTGTTCTTCCTCGCCCGGCGTCTTATCGAGGGCGTCAGGAGCCTCCGGGCGATGATCGGAGGATGCACGGAGAGCCACGTCATGCAGGTTGAAGAGCTCCGGGAGATCGGCTGCCCGACGGAGGTGGCCACGGAGGACGGCAGCCTCGGCCGGAGGGGAATGGTGACGGACCTTCTCGCGGGCGGCCTGGAGGGCATTTCGGACGAGAGAAGAAAGGACATTGTCGTTTCCGCCTGCGGTCCGGAAGGGATGCTCCGCCGCGTCAGCGGGCTGGCGTCCGCGTATGCCGTCGCGGCACGGCTTTCCCTGGACACCCTCATGGCCTGCGGCCAGGGGTACTGCCAGGGCTGCACGGTGAAGACCCGCTCCGGGTACAGCCTCTGCTGCCGGGAAGGGCCGGTCTTCGACGCGGAGGTGCTCTCGTGGTAGTGCCGGCGGACCTCACGGCGCGGCTCGGTCCGCTGACGCTGCCCAACCCGGTCATGCTCGCCTCCGGCACCTGTGCGTACGGGCTCGAGATGGAGCCGTACGGTGACCTCGACGGAATCGGGGCGATCGTCGTCAAGGGACTGAGCCTGGAAAGGTCCGAGGGGAATCCGCCGCCCCGCATTGTCGAGACTCCCTCGGGGATGCTCAACTCCATCGGCCTCGAGAACATAGGCGTCGAGGCGTTCCTGCGCGACAAGCTCCCTCTTCTGAGGGAGAAGGGGGCGCGGGTCATCGTCAACATCTACGGGCAGACCCTGGACGAATACCGGCGCCTGGCGGAAATCCTCGGCGGCGCCGAGGGGATCTGCGCGCTGGAGGTGAACATCTCGTGCCCCAACGTGAAAAAGGGAGGGCTCCTCTTCGGACAGGACGGCAGGGAGACGCGGCGCGTGGTGGAGGCTGTCCGTGAAAAGACGGCCAGGCCGCTCCTGGTGAAGCTCACCCCCAATGTCACCGACGTGGGGGAGATCGCGCGGGCCGCCGTCGACGGGGGGGCGGACGCCCTGACACTGATCAACACCCTGCAGGGGATGGCGGTGGATGTCGAGTCGCGCCGTCCCGCCCTGGCCAACGTCCTGGGCGGTCTCTCCGGGCCGGCCATCCGTCCCGTGGCGGTGCGGTGTCTCTGGCAGGCGCGCCGGGCCGTCCCTGTTCCCCTCATCGGCGTCGGCGGGATCCACGGGGCCCGGGACGCCCTGGAGTTCATCATCGCCGGCGCCTCTGCGGTGCAGCTCGGCACGGTGAATTTCATCTACCCCGGAAGGTGGCGGGAAGTCGTGGAAGGGATCGAAGGGTACCTCCAGAGGCACGGCATGACGTCTCTTTCCCAGCTCGTGGGATCTCTCGAGATCTGACCCCGGCACCGTCTCAGGCGGGCTTCGATGCCCCCCGGGAGCTCAGGCCCCGGTACAGGTACTGCACCCCCGACAGTATGGTCAGGAAGGCAGCGCCGAGGAGCACCACTCTCCAGAGATAAAAGCCCCGGCCGGCGATGAGAAAGAGGATGGTCGCGAGGATCGTCAGGAACTGGAGGAACGTGGTGATTTTGCCGAGACGGCTGGGCGCTATCTCGATGGTCCCGTCGGTCAGGTAGAGGATGAGGATCCCGAGGGAGATCATGACGTCCCGGCTGAGCACGATGACGACGAACCAGACCGGAATAGGGCCCTTGACGGAGAGCGTAACGAAGGAGGAGACGGAGAGGAGCTTGTCCGCCGTGGGATCGAGAAATGCCCCGAGGCGCGTCTGACAGTGCATCCGGCGCGCAATCATCCCGTCCAGCAGGTCCGTGATGCCCGCCGCGCTGAACACGAGGGCCGCCGCTACATGCCGTTCGTAGATCAGCAGGCCGACGAAGACAGGGATGAGGAGAATGCGCAGCGCCGTGAGCAGGTTCGGCAGGCTCAATGTGGTTTCCCCGTGCGGCTGGAGAGCTTGCGCTCAAAAAGATCGGCAATCTCCGCGGCGGGTTGGGAGAAGAAGTCCCGGGGAGCGGCGCCGGACTGAAGCTCGACGGGAGATCTGGCGGAGAGCACGGTTCTTTCCGTCGGAACGGAAAGCAGGGCCGCCGAGAGGACCAGGAGGTTGTCCGTTTTTTGCCGCAGCTTTCCGAGAACGACAAAATCCGCTTCCAGGCGGCGGCCTTCCGCCGCGGCGAGGGTGACCTCGTTGTCAGCCGTGGCCCGGGCGCCGAGATGCTGCCAGGGAAGGTTTTCAGGGGAAGGGACGATAACGGCGCCCCGCCGGAGAAACTCCGTCTCCAGGGCGCGGGCCGCGATGTGGCCGGCGTTGACGTCCTCGCCGCCGGAAGTGCCCGCGAGGGGGAACGTGCCGATCAGCACGAGGAGGCGGACCGGCAGATAGGGCGCAAGCTGCGACGAATCGCTGACGGCCGCTTCGAGCTTTCCAATAAAAACCTGGGCTTCCACGGTGAGGGTCAGATAGCCTTCCTTCTCCTGGTGGGAGAGAATTCTGTAGGAGGCGATGAAGTCGGCGGCGCGGGAGAGGATTCCGCTCAGCCAGGCGGCGAACTCGCGGTCCGTGCGACCCGCGGACCCGGTGTCCCGCAGGGCGGCGAGGAGGGCCTTGCGGAAGGATGTCTCCAGGGCGCGCTGAAAGGCCTTGTCGGGCCGGCCCCGGATGATCGGGGCGTGCTCCGTCAGCTGGTAGGTGCGCAGTTCGCGGGTCTCTTCGGCCGCCCCCCTGGTGGATGAAGGCAGAGAGAGAAGCGCGGCCATCAGGGCAGCCAGGGCGACGCCGAGCGATGCCTGTCCCAGCGCCCCTGCTCTTCTCACGTACCCCCGGCGCCGCACCGCAAGACCGCTAATGACGATAGTACTGGGCGGGAGTCTGTCCGGAGATGTAGTTCACCGCCTCCTGAATGCACAGCCGGATGGCCTTTTCCATGGGGGTCTTCTTGTAGCCTCCCAGGCCGATGCCGAGTTCCGAAAGTCCGCCCCCGATCTGGAAGGCCGCCATACCGGCAATGTCCGTGGCGGTCCCCTCCACGGTCGTGGCTGACAGAATGCGGGAGGTTCTGGCGTCGACGACCCGAAGATCGATGGCGATGTGGGCCCTCTTGCCCCCGCCGCCGAGGGCGATGGGGAGGCCGCCGAAGATGACGCCCGCGCCGACTCCGCCGGCGTTGGGCTCGAACTCCGTGACGGCGCCGGTGACGAGGAGCTCAGCGCCCTCTATCTCGCCGATAGGGGCCTCCGTTCCGGGCTTGATGCGGCCCGCGGCGGCCAGGTCCTGTTCCTGGAGAACGTCACCGAGCATCTGACGCTCGAGAACGATGAAGCGGTTGCTGTGAAAAAGGGCGGTGGTGAGCATGTCCGCCAGGCCGTCGCCGATCTGGTAGTAGCCCCTGGCGGTTTTGTCGGTGAAGGAACTGACGGCGATGCGGGCCATGGGCCCGTCGTAGGGGACGCTCTGGGCCTGCCCCACCGAGGGGCCGCCCCCGCTCGTCACGGTGGCTGTCGGCTGAGTCATGGCGCAGGCGCCGGCCAGGAAGAGGACGAGGACAATCAGTGGGCCCGAAAGAGCGGGTGTCTTGAGTCTCTTCATGCGTAATCCTCCTCGTGGTGAGTGATGGGGCAATGTGTTCCGAGGCATTTATTCTAGGGTCCTTTTCCGGGGGGTGTCAATCGCTTTTTCCCGGCTCCCCGGATCCTGCCCGCGCACCCGAAAGAGGCCTTCCCGTTTCAGCAGATAAAGGACCTTGTCCGCCAGGGCGGAGGCTTTCGATTGCGGACCTGCGTCCAACCAGACGATCTTGTCCACTCCCCGGAACCAGGTCATCTGCCTCCGGGCGTACTGCCAGGTGGAGGCGCGGATCTGCTTCGCCGCCTCGTCGAGACTGGTCTCGCCCTGGAGGTGCCGGATCATCTGCGGGTAGCCGACGGCGTGCAGGGCGGGGAGGCCGGGATCGCAGCCGTCGTCGAGCAGGCCGGCGACTTCGCCGACGAAGCCGGCGGCCAGCATCCGGTCCAGCCGGCGGCCGATGCGGTCCTTCAGGTCGGCCGGATCGCGGCGGAGGCAGATGACGAGGGCGCGGAAGGGGCGCTCGGCGAACCGGTGGCGGTCTTGCCGGCTGGAGAGGGTCTCCCCCGTCAGGTAGTAGACTTCCAGGGCCCTGGTCAGCCGATAGGTGTCATGGGGATGGATGCGGCCCGCCGCCTCCGGGTCGATGCGGGCCAGGAGCTCGTGGAGACCGCCGGCGGGAAAGCGGGAGGCGCGCTCGAGCCACAGGCGCAACTCGCTGTTTGCCGGAGGGGCCGGGCAGAGACCCTCGAGAACGGCCTTGAGATAGAGCCCCGTTCCGCCCACGAAAAAGGGAACCATGCCGGCATCGGCAAAGCGCGGAACCAGCTCCTCGACCGCCCGGCGGTACTGCCCGACGCTGTACTTCTCTTCCGGGTCGACGAAATCGACCAGGTGGTGCGGCACCCGGCGGACCTCTTCCGGCGTGGGTTTGGCGGTCCCGATGTCGAGACGGCGATAGATCTGGCGGGAGTCGACGCTGATGATCTCCGTGCCCATCGCTTCGGCCACGTGCAGGGCGACGGCGGTCTTGCCCGAGGCGGTCGGTCCAACGACGGCCACCGCCGGGAGCTGTCCGTCAAGGTCGTTTTTCTTCACCATTGCCTTGTCAATCAGTATACCGCAACGGTCCGGCAAGGGTCCGGAAACCCGTGTTTTCCGGGGAATTGTGTGGTCAACGCGATCCTGCATGGATTATAATAAACAGATGGCCGTCAAGAGCAATATTTCCGCCCTGGGGCAGTTCCTGATCGTCTTGGCGTCACTGGTCATCGTGGTGGCGGGGATGAAGGCGGCCTCCGCCATCATCGTTCCCTTTCTCCTGGCGGCGTTCATCGCCGTCATCTGCGCCCCGCCGCTCATGTGGATGCAGAACCACCGTGTCCCGACGGCTCTGGCGGTGCTGATCGTCGTACTTCTTCTGCTGGTGGTCATGCTTCTGCTCGGCCTGTTCATAGGGACCTCCATGAACGATTTCGTCAACGAGCTGCCCGTCTACCAGGCGCGGCTCGAGCAGGAGACATCGGAGCTGCGGAACTGGATGTCCGGCCACGGCATCGAGATCTCCAGCGGCGTCTTCAAAGAGCAGTTCAACCCGGGGACGATCATGCAGATGGTGGGGAACATGATGACCAGCCTCACCGGTGTCCTGACCAATACCTTCATGATTCTTCTCACGGTGGTCTTCATCCTTCTCGAAGCCTCCGGTCTTCCTCTCAAGCTCCGGGTCGCCATGGGGGATCCGGAGGCGTCTCTCGG
>JAUWCW010000283.1 GCA_030609125.1 Candidatus Rokuibacteriota bacterium | reverse complement strand
TGGTCATGCCCGGACGCAGCTTCCCCTCCTTCTCCGCCTCTTCGATCATGGAGACCCCGATACGGTCCTTCACGCTCGCGAGGGGGTTGAAGGACTCGAGCTTCCCCACCACGTCTCCCGGCAGGTCGGCCGCCATTTTCGCAAGACGGACCAGAGGCGTCCGGCCGATCGTCCGGGGTATGTCGTCGTAGATCCTTCCCATCCTTGCACCTCCTTATTCATAATGTTTTAATATAGTATACTCCAGTTTCCCCGCCCCGGCAATCCGCGGGCCCGCATTCTTGCAGCGGGCATCCCTCCCCTCTCCAGTGCGCGAAACCGGATTGACCAATGCCGATTTTCAGCTACACTCCCCCCATGATGAAGAAGAAATCCTGGGTAGACATCACGTCGCTGAGACAGCTCCAGCAAAAGCGCCAGTCCCTCCGTCCCGTGGAGCTTTTTCCTTACAGCGAGGAGATCCGGTCCGTCATGGTGAGCCCCGTTTTCACCTGTGCTCCCTCCGACAATCTCAAGGGCGTCGTTAAGTCCATGTCGGAAAAAAAAATATCCTGCATCCTTGCGGTAAACGAAAATCGGGAGCCCACAGGCATCCTCACCGAGAGAGACATCCTCCGCCGTGTCGTGGCGGCGGGGGTCAACATCGACAGCGCCACGGTGGAAAGTTTCATGACCGCCGACCCTCTCACTCTGACCCCCGGAGATACGGTCTACCGCGCCCTCTTTCTTCTTTCCGCCAGGGGGATCAAGCATCTCCCCCTCGTGGAGGACGGCAAGGTCGTCGGCATCGTCACCCTGAGGCAGCTGATCAAGCTGAGATACCCCGAGCCGATGTCCCTCATCGAGGGGATCTCCCAGGCGGCGGACGTGGACTCACTGAGACGCATCAAGGAGCGTCTTCCCGGGCTGGCCGCCTCCAAGCTCAGCATGGGGATGCGCGCCTACGACGTGGTGGTCATGCTCTCCCTCATCAACCAGGACATCCATCGCAGGGTTTTCGAGCTGGCCATCGCCGACACCGGGGAGCCCCCGGCCCCCTGCTGCCTCTTCCTCACCGGAAGCCACGGGAGGATGGAGAACCTCCTCTCCACCGACCAGGATCACGGCTTCATCATCGACGACTCAGCCGGGGCCCACGAGAGTATTTTCGAGTACTACAAGCAGCTCGCACGCACCTTCTCCGCCTGGCTCGAGGAAGTGGGCTTCGAAAAGTGCCCCGGCGAGGTGATGGCCGTCAACCCCGTTTGGAACAGATCTCTCTTCGAGTGGAAAACTCAGCTCGAGCACTGGATAATAAAACAGGTCCCCCACCTGGTGCGGTACGTGACGGTCTTCTTCGACGCGCTCCCCGTCTGGGGTGACGAGAAGCTCTTCCACGATCTCATGGACCACGCCTACGCCCTTCTCGGCCAGCACTACGAAGTCCTGCGCATGCTCCACGAAGAGGAGGGGCGCCACCGCGTTCCGACGGGAATGTTCGGCCGCTGGATCACCGAGCGCAGCGGCGAGCACCGCGGTGAATTCGACATCAAGCGCAGCGGGCTCATCTTCGTCGTCGAGGGTGTCCGGATACTCGCCCTTCTGCACGGCGTACGGGAGACCACCACGGTCAAGAGGATCACGAAACTGGTGGACGGGGGACACGTCAATCCGGATGACGGCGAGTATTTCGAAGGCGCCTACCGTTTCCTCCTGCACTTCGCCCTGAACGCCCAGGTTGAAAAGGCATTCAAGGAAGGGCGCACAGACACCTACCTGAACCCAAGCCGCCTCTCGTCGCGCGAGAAGGAGATGCTGCGGCACGCCTACAGGGCGGTCGCTTCCCTGCAGGAGCTCATCGCTTCCGAGTTCGGCGAGCTGGTTCTCTGACCCCTTGAGGGCTACTTGTACATTCTCTGCTCGGCGTCCTTCCCGGGAAGACTGAGCCGTCTTTCCTCGGGAGGCTTCTTCAGTTCCGCCTCGATATACTCCGCCCTCTGCAGGATGGAGGGCGGCTTCTCACTGATGTTTCTCATGAACCGCCAGAGAAAACCGGGGCCCTTGACGATGTCCGGCTCGGTCTCGATGGCCTTACGATAGTCCCTGAGGGCGTCCTCGTACCGTCCCATGCGGTCGAAGGCGATCCCCCTGTCGGCATAGGCGATGGCGTAGGACGGATCGAGCGCAAGGGCCTTGCTGAACATCTCCACCGCCTCCTCGAGCCTCCCCATCTGCAGGTAGGTGACCCCCAATCCCTGGTGCGCCCGGACGTTCTCCGGCGCGGCCCCGAGGGCGAGCCCGAACTCCCTGAGCGCCTCTTCGTACTGGCCGTCCTCGAGGCGGTAGTTTCCCTTGCGGACTTCGTATTCTCCCGGGGCCTGGTCGCCGCCGACCCTCCAGTAGACAAAGACCGCCCCCACCGCGCAAAGCAGCAGGAGAACCACGACGCCCGAGGCCTTGCTGGAGCGTAATGGCTTGCTCATTTACCGACCGGCCCGACGAACTTGAGCAGAATGAACTGGTTGTAGACGAAAGCGAAGGTGACCGAAATGGCCGCCGCCCATGGCGTCACCTTCTTCTTGATCCTCGCCTTTTCCTCTTCCGTCGCCTCCCGGTTCTCCCGGCGCTGGAGCTTGTTGATGCTCATGGCGAGCATGACCTTGCGGACCGGGAAGAAGAGGATGATACCGAAGACCAGTGACGAAATCCCGTACCAGACTGTGTGCATGGTGCTCCTATGGTAGACAAAAAATGTTCCGCGCGCCAGCCGAAACCGGCGCGCGGAACACTGCTGAGTTACAGGTTACGGTTTGTCGAGGTCCAGCCGGGCCTTCTTCATGTCGCCGATGTCTTCGACAAGGGCCACGATTTCGGTGTCAGGCATGGTGGACATCTGCATCTTGTAGGCCAGGAACCACATCATGCACACACCGAGGAACCACCAGATGATATGCCACACCCAGATCGACGGCATGCCGAAGACCCACGTGGCTATATCGTTGGGGTTTCCGAAGATGGTGTTGCCGATGACGGCGCCCGGTCCGATGGCGAAGAAGAACCACACCAGGGTGACGGCCCACGCCACCGGGACGAGCCCCTTCTTTGCGGCGGGCAGTCCGGCGTGTTCCTTCAGGAAGTCGTGGAACTTCTTCTTGTGGCTCGTGCCAGCCTCGCTCCCGGTGAACATGGAGACGATGATGGCGATGCCGAAGTTGGCGTAGATACCCCACCCCGCGGAGTGCATCGTCAGCGGCCAGCGTCCCCAGGCGGTGATGCCGAACCACTTCTGTCCGATCGTCTCCGTCAAGGTGACGACGATCAGGCCGGCGACCAGACCCGCCGTGACGCCCGCCCTGGTCAGGAAGGGCCACCAGCAGATGCCGATCAGGCTCGGCCACATCTGGAAGCCGTAGGCCACCGCCAGTCCGCCGAGCAGAACGAGGGCGTCCTTGGAAGTGGTGGCAACCACGAGGGCCGCTCCGGTCACGAACACCAC
>JAUWCW010000208.1 GCA_030609125.1 Candidatus Rokuibacteriota bacterium | reverse complement strand
GAATCCTCGAAAGATCCCTGCTATTTTTGCGTGAGCCCTGAGGAAGAGAAGAGCAGTTTTTCAGTTTTCAGTGCCTGACCCCTTACATCAAGCCCAGGCGGTGTAGTCCGTCCCGCACCAGCAGCAGCGCCAGGATGCAGAGGGCCAGGCCGAGCAGGCGCATGACGGCGATGTAGAGCGGCCCTTTGAGGAAGCTGCGCGAACGGCCGGCGGCAACGGCGAGGGCAACCTTGCTGCCTATCAGGAGAGCGTAGAAGCTCCCGACGAAGAGCGCCGCGTGGAGAGGGCCCTTCTCCAGGGCCCGCCAGGTGATGGGGCCCCCCACGGTGAGCCAGAAGATGTACGGGTGGGGGCTGAGGAAGTTGACGAGGACCCCTTTCCGCAGGGATCGCGGGGTGGACTCCCCTGCAGTCTCGACGACGCCTTTTGTGCTGAGATTCTCCCAGCCGAGGTAAAGGACGAAGAGCCCTCCCAGCAGAGAGAGGGTGCCGAGGATAGGCTCGAAATGCGACAGCTTCGACAGAAGAAGCATCGTCACGGCGACGATGGGCACATCGGTGACGAGCGGGGCAAGAGAGGCCCTGACCCCGGCCCGGCCTCCGTGGCGGAGGGATTCGGAGATGATAAGGGTGAGCAGGGGCCCCGGCGCGAACCCCGCCGACAGTCCGAGGACGAGTCCCTGGAGGAGAAAAGAGACCATGGGAAACTTATACCACGGAGGAGTGCGCACGGATCGCCGCGGACGGCCTTCTCCTCGCTCCAAGTTGTCGATATCTATCAACAATAGCGACAACCTCCCGAATCGCGAGACTAAATTGTCAATCTTCGGACCGCGGCGATGAATTTTCTTCTTGACACGAGGGGTCTTCGTCCCTAGCATTTTGCCATACCAAAGGTTTCCGATCCCCTTCGGCCCCCCGGGTCGTCCGGGACGATAGGGTTCGGGGAGCAATTCCCGGGCCTGCCTCTCTTGCAAAGGAAGCCGGCAGCATTCACCGACAGTTGGAGATTCTATCTCGGCTCAGGAGAAAGAATGCGGCTCATCATCACCAGAGAGAGGAACCGGTGACCGGTTCACGCCAATCCACTTCACAGACCCGTTCCGGGTCTCGTCCCATAATTCACGTTCCAGTTTTCAGCAGCGCCATCCACATTGAGCACTCAGGGCTTCAGACCCTGAACAAAGGAGGTGTGTATGAGCTCAGGTAAGAAGGGCCTGTCCAGGCGGGACTTTCTGAAGCTCACCGGGGCGACCGCAGTCGCAGGGACCGCTGTGACTGCCGCGCCGGGAGCGGCGGAAGCCAACGAAAGGGAGAACCGCCTCAAGGGGGCCAAAGCGACAACCACGATTTGCCCGTACTGCGCCGTCGGCTGCGGCATGATCGCCTACAGCAAGAACGGCAAGGTGGTCCATGTCGAAGGCGACCAGGACCACCCCATCAACCTCGGGACGCTCTGCTCCAAGGGGGCGTCTCTCGCCCAGGTAACCGACAGCGCGACACGGGAGCTGAAACCGAAGTACCGCGCCGCCGGAGCCGCCGAGTGGAAGGAAGTCGAGTGGGAGTGGGCCTTCAAGGAAATCGCCAAGAGGGTCAAGAAGTCGAGGGACGAGACGTTCGTCACCACAAATGCCAAGGGCCAGGTGGTCAACAGGTGCGACGGCATCGCTCACGTCGGCAGCGCCGCCCTCGACAACGAAGAGTGCTACATACTCCAGAAATGGATGAGAAGCCTGGGGCTCGTGTACATCGAGCACCAGGCCCGAATATGACACAGCGCCACCGTAGCGGCTCTGGCAGAGTCGTGTGGGCGAGGCGCCATGACGAACCACTGGATCGACATCCGCAACACTGACGTCGTTCTCGTGATGGGCAGCAACGCTGCCGAGAACCACCCCATCTCCTTCAAGTGGGTGATGGAGGCGATGGACAAGGGAGCGACCCTCATCAGCGTCGATCCCCGCTTCACCAGGACCTCGGCGAAGGCGAACATCTACGCGCCGATCCGTTCCGGGGCCGACATTCCCTTCATCGGCGGGATGATCAACTACATACTCGAAAACGACCTCTACCACCGCGACTACGTCCGCCTCTACACCAACGCGTCGTTCCTGCTGAACAAGGACTTCAAGATGCCCGCCGATCTGGACGGGGTCTTCTCCGGCTACGACGCGAAGAAGCGCAAGTACGACAAGAAGGCCTGGGCCTTCCAGACCGACGGCAGCGGGGTCGTCAAGAAGGACCCCTCCATGACCGATCCGATGTCGGTCTTCCAGCTGATGAAGAAGCACTACTCCCGCTACACCATGGACATGGTCTCCCAGGTCTCGGGCACCCCGAAGGACAAGCTGGAGCTGATTTACAAGACCTACGGCGCCACCGGGAAGCCCGACCGCGTGGCGACGATCATGTACGCCATGGGCTGGACCCAGCACACCGTGGGCACCCAGAACATCAGGGCCATGGCGATGGTCCAGCTCCTGCTCGGAAACATCGGACGGGCCGGCGGCGGCGTGAACGCCCTGCGCGGCGAGAGCAACGTCCAGGGATCGACCGACCACTGCCTCCTCTTCCACATCCTCCCCGGCTACCTGAAGACCCCGCGGGCCTCCACGCAGACCCTCCAGGAATACAACGACAAGTGGACGCCCAAGACCAAGGAGCCGAGGAGCGCCAACTGGTGGGGGAACTACCCGAAGTACTCCGTCAGCCTCCTCAAGGCCCACTACGGCGACGCGGCGACGAAGGCGAACGACTTCGGCTACTCCTGGCAGCCCAAGCTCGACGACGGCCAGAACGCGTCGTGGCTGATGATCTTCCACGAGATGATGAAGGGCAAGTTCAAGGGCTTCTTCTCCTGGGGACAGAACCCCGCCTGCTCGGGCTCCAACGCCGGCAAGGTGCGCAAAGCGATGGCCAAGCTCGACTGGCTGGTGAACGTCAATCTCTGGGACAACGAGACGGGATCCTTCTGGAAAGAGCCGGGCACGAACCCGGCGGATATCAAGACGGAAGTCTTCTTCCTCCCCTGCGCCGCCTCGGTCGAGAAGGAGGGGAGCATCACCAACTCCGGCCGCTGGTCGCAGTGGCGCTACAAGGCGCAGGAGCCGGCCGGACAGTCTCTCCCCGACGCGGAGATCATCAACGAGCTCTTCTGGGAGGTCAAGGCGCTCTACGAGAAGGAAGGCGGGGCCCTGCCCGATGCGGTCACGAAGCTCTGGTGGGACTACGGCGAGAAGGACGCCTCCGGCAAGGTGAAGCGTATGGACACCCATATGATCGCCAAGGAGATCAACGGCTACTTCATGGAGGACACCGAAACCAAGGGCCAGCCCCGCAAGAAGGGGACGCTGGTGCCGAGCTTCGCCCACCTGAAGGACGACGGCTCCACCTGCTCGGGGAACTGGCTCTACTGCAACTCCTACACCGAAAAGGGGAACATGGCCGCCCGGCGGACGGTTTCCGATCCCAAGAAGGACCCCATAGGCCTCAACCTGGGGTGGTCGTGGTGCTGGCCCGTCAACCGGAGGATCATCTACAACCGCGCCTCCGTCGACGAGTACGGCAAGCCCTTCGATCCGGCGCGGGCCGTCATCAGGTGGGACTCCTCCGCCAAGGACGGAAAGGGGGGCTGGGTCGGCGACGTTCCCGACGGCGGCTGGCCGCCGATGAAGAACGCCGACGGCACCGACAACCCGAAGGCCAAGCTGGCGTACATCATGAAACCCCACGGGGTCTCGCACCTCTTCGGTCCGGGACGCGCCGACGGGCCCTTCCCGGAGCACTACGAGCCGCTGGAGTGCCCGATCCAGGAGAACCCGTTCTCCAAGGCGCACCGTATCAACCCCACCGTGAAGCTCTTTTTCGAGGAGGGAAAGGAGGAGGACGTCTTCTACTCCTGCGACACCCGCTTCCCGTTCGTGGCCACGACCTACCGTGTCACGGAGCACTGGCAGACGGGAGTCATGACGCGGCATCAGCCCTGGCTGCTTGAGATGCAGCCCGAGATGTTCGTCGAGATGAGCGAAGAACTCGCCGCTGAGTTGGGCATCAGGAACGGCGACAAGGTGAAGGTCACATCCGGCCGCGGCGAGGTCAACGCCAAGGCGGTCGTGACCATCCGCTTCAAGCCCTTCAAGATCATGAACGCAACCATTCACCAGGTGGGACTGCCGTGGTGCTACGGCTGGCAGTATCCCGAGGGTGGCGCAGCCAATAGGAGTGCGAACCTCCTCACGCCCACCATCGGCGACGCCAACACCATGATCCCCGAGACGAAGGCCTTCATGGTCAACGTCAAGAAGGCATAGGAGGTGGCTGAGATGGCGAAATCAGTTTTAGTCGACCTGACTCGCTGCACCGGCTGCCGGGGTTGCCAGGTGGCCTGCAAGGCATGGAACGAGCGTACGGCAAGAGAGACGGTGCAGTCGGGTACGTACGAGAACCCGCCGGCGCTGAGCTCCGACACCTACACGC
>JAUWCW010000127.1 GCA_030609125.1 Candidatus Rokuibacteriota bacterium | reverse complement strand
CCCGCCGCTTGCGGCGTGTCAACGGAAAACAAACTCGACCAAATACCCCGCTGCTTGCGGCGGGGTGGTTTATCGCGGTCTACCGAAAGGCGAAGTCTACGCACCCTCTTTCGTGGACTGTGTCGAGTTCGAGGAGATGCGTTGTCATCTATGCTCTTGACAGTCTCTTTCCTCGGACCCTAATTATCAGTAGGTCCTGCTGGCTCCACTGTTTTCTCCAGCGCAGGAGTCCTTCTCCCGGACAGAGGGATGGCGAGATGAAGATAACCCGCCGGGATTTTATCAGGGATCTGCTCTGCCTGAGCGGTCTGCTCGTGCTCCCCTGTCCTCCCGCCGGGAAGGCGCTGGCCGCCAGTAAACCCTGGAAGCCCGCCTATCTGAAACTGGAGGAGAAGGGGGAACTTGCCGGACGCATCGAGCAGGCTTACGCCATCTTCGAGGAGTGCGAACTCTGTCCCCGCAGCTGCGGGGTGAACCGCGCCGGGGGGGAGCGGGGCTTCTGCCGGGCCCCAGTGCGCCCCGTCGTCTACAGCGCCCACCCCCATTTCGGTGAGGAGGTTCCGCTGGTGGGCCGGAAGGGCTCGGGTACGATCTTTTTCTCCAACTGCAGCCTGCGCTGCGTTTTCTGCCAGAACTGGCCGATTGCCCACAAGGGTAAGGGGAGCGAGATCACCGACGCCGACGTGGCCGCGATGATGCTGAAGCTTCAGGAGAAAGGCTGCCACAACATCAATCTCGTCACTCCCACCCACGTGATGCCCAACATCCTCGGTGCCGTCAGGATCGCCCTGAAGAAGGGCCTTCGCATCCCCCTCGTCTACAACACCAGCGGCTACGAGCGCCTGGAGATCCTGCGCCTCCTCGACGGGATTGTAGACATCTACCTGCCGGACGTGAAGTACATGGATTCCGAGCAGGCGGCCGCCTACTCCGCCGGGGCCTCCGACTACCCGGAGGTGACGACGAAGGCCGTCATCGAGATGAACCGCCAGGTAGGCGAGCTGGCGATGGACCGGCACGAAATCGCCCTGCGCGGCCTGATGATCCGGCACCTGGTAATGCCGAACAGGATAGCGGGCACGAAGGATTTCGTCCGATGGGTGGCGCAGGAGCTGCCTCCTTCGACGTATGTGAACATCATGGCCCAGTACCGCGTGGAGTACAGGGCCTACGAGTACCCCCTGATAGCCCGCGGCATCACCAGGGAGGAGTTCCTGGAGGCGATGGACTGGGCCGAGGAGGCCGGGCTTACCAACCTCGATGCCCGCTCCCTCGTGACAAGAGAGCGCTTTCGCCGCCGCTGAGGCGCCCGGTCTAGCCCGGATTATTCATGAACTCCCGGCTATGCCCAGATCCCCGGAACCGGCTGCCCGCAGAAGGCGCAGCTGCCCTTGTCGAGGTGACTCTCCCCCACCATGAAGCCCGTCCGGCGGATGATCGTCCTGGCGCAGCGGGGGCAGTAGGTGTGCTGCCCCTCGTGGCCTGGGAGGTTGCCGATGTAGACGTAGCGCAGGCCGGCGGAGAGGGCCGCGGCGCGGGCTTTCTCCAGCGTGGCCACCGGCGTAGGCGGCAGGCCCTGGAGCTTGTAGAGGGGGTAGAAGCGCGAGAAGTGCACCGGCGTCTCCTCGCCGAGCTCCCTGCGGATCCAGCGGCACATCTTCTCGACCAGGGAAAGGTCGTCGTTCCTGGTGGGAATGACGAGGTTGGTGATCTCGAGGTGCACGCCGCTGCGCTTGAGCGTTTTCAGAGTCTCCAGGACCGGCTGGAGCGCGCCGCCGCACATCTCCCGGTAGTATTCCTCGGTGAATCCCTTCAGGTCGCAATTGGCGGCGTCCAGCACGGTGCACAGCTCCCGCAGCGGCTCGGGATTGACGAAGGCGTTGGTGTGGCAGACGTTCAGCAGGCCGGCTTTTTTCGCCAGCCGGCAGGTGTCGATCATATACTCCCAGAAGATGACCGGCTCGACGTAGGTGTAGGCGATGGAGCGTGCGCCGCTCCTGACGGCCTCCTCGACGGTCCGCTCGGGGGAGAAGTCGTAGCTGAAGACCTCCTCGGGGGCGGCCTGGGAGATCTCCCAGTTCTGGCAGAACATGCAGGTGAGGTTGCACCCCGCGGTGGCGACGGAGAAGGACCAGGTCGAGGGCAGGACGTGGAAGAAGGGCTTCTTCTCGATCGGATCGAGGTGGACGGCGCAGGGGTTGCCGTAGACGAGGCTGTAGTACTTCCCGCCGCGGTTCTCCCGGACCCGGCAGAAACCGCGCTCTCCGTCGTCGACGACACATTCCCGGGGGCAGAGGCCGCACCGGACCGCGCCGGCTTCCAGGGGGGTGTACCAGGGGGAGAGCTTCGTCCTGATCAGCCCTTTTATGGAGATCGGGGCAGCGGAGGATTTCCCGGGGGCGCAGAGGGGGGCGCCGGTGATCAGGCAGAGCCCGGTGCCGCAGATACCGAGGAAGGTCCGCCGGTTCATCAGAAACCCAGCGGTTCCCCGGGACGGCCGCAGCGCCCGTCTCTCTGAAATTGGCTCGCTCATCGACTCCCTGCCGCTCCGGGAGGGGGAGGTCCTGCTCCCGGAGACGGTTTCAAGTACAATCTAATAGCCTCCCGGGGGAACCACAAGGCGATTCAAAGCCGGGGGAGATATCTGGTGGAGGGCCATGCGGAGAGAAAGGGATCGCGACGTGATCTTTTCCGGTGCCGTCCTGGTCATGGGGGCGAGCGGCATCATCGCCCAGCTCCTCATCCTGCGCGAACTGCTGATCACCTTCCTGAGCAATGAGCTGTCGATCGGCATCATCCTGGCCAACTGGCTTGTCCTCGAGGCCGCCGGATCCTACCTCCTCGGCAGAACCATCGAGAGGGCGAAGAGGAAGGTGGTCCTCTTTGTCGCCGTCACCCTCCTCTTTTCCCTCGCCCTCCCACCGGCGCTCTACCTGGCGCGAACGTGGAAGACCCTGGCGGGCGCCGTCCCCGGCCAGGGGATGGGCCTGCACCAGATCTTTCTCGCCTCCTTTCTCATCCTCCTGCCGGTGAGCCTGACCCACGGCGCCCTCTTCACCTTCGCCTGCCGGATACAGTCCGCCCTTTCCGGGCGCGGCGCGGCGGGGATCGGGCGGGTCTATGTCCTCGAAACCATCGGCACCGTCGCCGGGGGCATCATCTTCACCTACCTGCTGATCACGCACCTGAGTTCCTTCGAGGCTTCCCTGGCTGTTTCCATGGCCAACATTTTCTGCTGCGTCCTGCTGCTCCGGAACCGGCCGGTGATGGCCGCCGGCCACCTGCCGGAGCGCGCCGTCCTGGGCCTCTCGGTCCTGCTGCTGGCTGCCACAGCCATCGCTCTTTTCGGGCCTCTCTCGGGGCGGCTGCACCGGCTGTCGATCGACAAGCAGTGGCCGGGCCAGGAGGTGGTCCACTACCAGAATTCGGTCTACGGCAACACGGCGGTCATCGAGAGGGAAGGGGAGTACACTTTCTTCTCCAACGGCATCCCCGCCATCACGGCGCCGACGCCGGACGTGATCTTCGTCGAGGAGTTCGCCCACCTGCCTCTCCTGTACCATCCCCGGCCCGTGAACATTCTCGTCGTCAGCGGCGGCGCCGGCGGTGTCCTGCGGGAGCTTCTGAAGCACCCGGTGGAGCGGATCGACTACGCCGAGCTCGACCCGCTCGTCCTGAGACTCGTGGAGAAATTCCCCACCGAGCTGACGGAGGCGGAGCTGGGCGACCCGAGGGTGCGGGTCCACTTCAGGGACGGGAGGCTCTTTCTCAAGGAGACCGAGCGGCGCTACGATGTGGTTCTCGTCGGTCTGTCGAATCCGATGGACCTGCAGATCAACCGCTTCTTCACCAGGGAGTTTTTCTCACTCGTTGCGGCGAGGCTCGAGGACGGGGGGATTGCGGCCTTCACCCTGCCGGGGTCCCTCACGTACCTGGGCCCGGAGGTGCGGGATCTCAACGCCTGTATCATCAACACCCTCCGCGACGTCTTTCCCAACCTGCGGGTGATACCGGGAGACGGTTACAACATCCTCCTGGCGTCGCCGGCGGCGGAGCTGGCTTCCTGCGACGCCGGCTGCGTTGAGGAGCGGTTCGAAGAGGCGGGCCTGGAGACGAACTTCCTCAACCCCTTCCACATCAGGTACCGGCTCGATCCCCGGTGGTCCGACTGGTTTTCCGACTCGATGGCCGGCGCCACGGAGAGCCGGAACGAGGACTTTCGGCCCCTCGCCGTCTACTTCAGCCTCTCCCACTGGAACGCCAAGTTCGCCCCCCGCCTGCAGCGGCTCCTCGCCCGGTCCGGGGACGTGAGTCTGGCCCTCCTCATCGGTGCCATGGCCGTCGCCGTGGCGCCGCTCCTCCTTTTGACGAGAAGGCTGAAAGACCCCATCCGAATAGGCATCCCCTTCGCCATCGTGTCCACCGGCTTCGCCGGGATGATCTTCGACCTGGTCCTGATGTTCACCTTCCAGGCCCTCTACGGGGTCGTCTTCTACTGGATCGGGCTGCTGGTGACGGCCTTCATGGCGGGAACGGCTGCGGGAAGCTTTGCCATGACGCGCCTCATGGATCGCATCAGGAGGGACGCGGCCTGGTTCATGACGATCGAGGTGGCGCTGATCGCGTTTGCCCTCTTGCTCCCGGCTATCTTCTTCGGCTTGAGGCCCCTCCTGGAGCGGCCCGGGCTGATCCCCGGGATCCGCGTCATGTTCCTGGCACTCTCCTTCCTCTCCGGCCTGCTCATCGGCTCCCAGTTTCCTCTCGCCGGCAAGATGCACCTGAAGACCTCCTCCGACGTCGGCGCCGCCGCTGGCCTGCTCTACGGGGCGGACCTCATCGGGGGGTGGCTGGGCGGCATTGCGGGAGTAGTACTCTTTCCCGTTCTCGGTCTGCTCGAGACCTGTATGACCATAGCCGCCCTGAAGCTGGCCAGCCTGGTGCTGGTCGCCGCGGGATCTGTTCCGACGAGGACAGGGCACTGACGGTTCATAGCCATCCCCCGGGCTGGCCCCGGAAATCACTTCTTTAGGCCGCCCTCGGTGAGGACGGTGACGGTCCTAATGCAGAAATAAGCCGTGAGGCTTTGGCGATGGCACAAAAAATAATTGAGGATTTTGAGTTGGGGCCGAAGGAGAAAGAGAAGCATTAGTAAGGGCGGGGGTTTGAGAGGGTTGGACGTCTCTCCGCACTGGAAGGTCTCAGAACAGCGTCGCTGAAGGTGAAAATATTGAAAATGCAGAAAAAAGAGTTATATTATAAGTAGGCCCCAAGAGGTTGCGCTGGGTCAGCCAGGAGGCATCTTTTGAAGGTCCGGCAGGAAGTGTGAAACCGGGCAAACAAGGGACCCGTTAGGGACATCCCCTGGGAGTTTTGAGCCGGTCCGACGATCACTTGGGGCTCTTTTTTCTGCCCGATCTCATGCACGTGCGCGGCGGCGGAGTTCACTGGTATAGCTCCTGCCGAGGGTGCCTGCATGCGATGCGGCCCAGGCCGTCGGCTTCGTCTCCCCGGCAGGCACGCAGAAACTGCCTGCGGTCCATGGAATGTACCCCTTAGCGAAAGATATTCGGGGGGCGACTGGCGACGGCCACGATTCAGACTCCTCCGAGAGCTTCAGGTGCTCCAGGGGTCTTTTATTCAGTTTCTGGCACCCAAGGCGTTATCCCTCGCCCAGGATGCCGCGGAGTTTCTCAGCGTAAGTTTGGCTACCGGTGTCTTCCGCCACGAGCTCTATCTGCCCGGGGCTAGCGATACCGAGGTGAAGTGCCACCGCGCGCTCTATCTGCTCCTGCCGGAAGATCCGGGTGTGCATGATGGCCGGGTTGCATCCGAGTTCCTTGAGTATGGCGAGGCCCACGGCGTCGACGGCAATACGATCGGTGCCGGCCACTATCACACCCCCGTGTTTCTGCGTGCCATGACTTGGTCCGCCGTCGGTGAAGCACTCGATGCCGTCCATCACGATGAGAGCCGGGCTGTAAGCGACGTTTATCTCGGCTATCATCTTTCGCATGTCGCTGAAGGATCCGTGAAGCTCCGACATGTCCCCTTTGTGGGTGACGCCCACGGAGAGCTTGAGAGACATCGTGAAAACTCCCCCGTATCCATGGGTCTTGAGGCAGCAGGTGCTCACGACGCACTGGGCGTCCACCACCGGTTTGGCCGCCCTGAAGCCCTTTCGCCAGTGGTTCCCGGGAGGCTGGATCTC
>JAUWCW010000128.1 GCA_030609125.1 Candidatus Rokuibacteriota bacterium | reverse complement strand
GCCCGCTCCCGGTCTGGTAGGTCTCGACGGGAGTGATGGAGCCGTAGTTGCCGGTGTCGGGATTCCTCCAGGCCGTATCGGTGTTCGTCCTGGTGTTTTCCAAGGCGTACTGGGCGTTTCTCTCCATCGCCATCTGGTCCGTGACGTCCATGGACTTGCCGACCTGGGACCCGACTATGGCTCCCGCCAGCGTCCCGATTGCCACCGCCACCAGCTGTCCGTCACCGTCCCCGATGGTCGAGCCGAGCAGTGCTCCTCGAAATATGCCGTCATTCAGCTTCCAGTACAGATGACAACAGCGGGAAGGTTTTGTTCCAGGGAAAGATGGAGTCCCTGAAAGGTGTATGGGCGGAGCCTGTCCCTCAGCTTTCGGGGCGGGATCTCTCCCGGGCGGCCAGAGTCAGCATCCCGGGGAGGAGAAAGAGTGTGGTCAGCCAGATGAAGAGGATCCCCACGCAGGCGAAGATACCGATGGAGCGGATCCCCGGGTGGTTGGCGAATACCATTCCCGAGTACCCTATCATGGTCGTCCAGTTGGCGATCGACAGGGGATCGAAGAGCTCCCGCTGGGTTTCGGGCACATCCCCTCCCAGCTCGCGCCACCTCCGGTAGTAGTGGACGCCGCCGTCCACCCCCATGCCGATGAGGGCCGGGATCACCACGACGTTGAAAAAGTTGAGCTTCAGCCCCGCCGCCGCCAGCGCCCCGAGGGCCAGAACGACCCCGCCGGCGAGGGGGAGGAGGATCCAGAGAGTGTCCCTCAGGGACCGGCGGTAGGCGAGAACGATGAGAAACACGCCGCCGAAGGTCAGGAGAGTGAGCCAGAGCCCCTCGCCGGTGACAATCCATATGATCTCGGCAAAAACCACCGTTTCGCCGATGGGACCTGTGACTCCGCCGGGGTCCTCGAGGTCGTAGAGCTCCCGGGCGAAGGCCATGGCGTTCAGGCCGTTCTTGCGGTCCGCCGCGGGGTGAACGGAAACGAGGTACTTCCCGGATCCGTCCTTCGACTGATACGCCCTCTTCATGCTTTCCGGCAGCTCAGAGGGCTCCGGCGCCCGCGGCGGCACTTCCCACCGTCGGAAATCGTCCACCAGCTTTCGCCTCTCCGGATCCTCGATTCGCGCTGTCCACTTCCCCCTCAGCACGTCCTTGATGTCCTCCAGCAGGATTCTTCGCTCCTCGAGATCCCGGGGAGAAGGCGCATAATCGCGCAGGCTCCTCACTCTGCCGAGTATGGAGCCCGGCTCCGCCGCCGCTTTCCTCAGGGCCCTGGCGAGCCTCTCCACAGCGTCGAGATCGTCGGCAAGGTAGATCGCCCCGGGCGAGATGGAAGCGGAGTAGACGAGCCGCTGGCGTTTCTTTACCTCCTTTAGCCCCGCAATTTTTCCCTTGTCGAACTGGAGGTTGCGGAAGTTGTAGTCGAAGGCGAGGTTCCGCACGAGGGAGACGGCGGCGACGACGGTGCATCCCGCCAGAAGCAGTGTGAGCCAGGTTCGGGGGAGAAGGACGGGGAACCCCCTGCCCGTGGAGTGGCGGATCAGCCCGGCGCGGTGTCCCGCCACGAGCGCCGCCGGGAGGGAAATGAACATCGACAGCAGCATCATGACGATGGAGAGAGCGCCGACGATGCCGAACTCGGAAAAACCCCTGAAGTCCGAGACCGCGAGGATGCTCAGGGCAAGGGCGGTGGTCAGGGCGGAGACGACGACCGAGGATCCGGTGGAGAGGTACGTCTCCCGCAGCGCCTCCTCGAGCCCCAGCCGTGAGATCTCCACCTGGAACCGCTTGAGAAGGTGGATGGAGTAGTCCACCCCCATGCCGAACATGATCACCAGCAGAAAGGCGGTGATGAGGTTCAGGTCCCCCACCGTGGCGGGGACAAGGGAAAACGCCCAGAGAAGCCCGACGCACAGGGGATAGAGGACGACGGCCACCACCGGCACGGACCGGAAGCTGACGAGCAGGAGGATGACGATCAGGGCAGCCGCCACCGTCCCGGAGCGGTTCAGGTCGGAGACGATGAGCCCGTACTCATCGAGCTTGTTCCGGTGTGATCCGGAGACGCCGGACCAGACGCCGTACTCATCGGTGATGTCCGCGGCGATCCTCTCCAGCTCCCCGTAAAGGCTGCGGACGGCGCCGAGGCTCGTGACGCCCTTGTAGGTCCTGATGAACATGCCGATGACCCGGCCGTCATCGCTCTCGTGGTATTCGTGCAGGTCCAGGTACCGCTGCATCGCCAGCTTCAGGTCCTCCCTGTCCTCCCGGTCGCCCCAGGTCTCCTCCGCCTCCTCCGTGCCGGCGGAGAGATCGTCCACGAAGGGATTCACCTCCGTTTCCCAGCCGATGACCTCCTCATAGATGCGGTCCAGATAATCGTCGGGGATGAGCAGGTAGCGGTAGGTTTCGATGAACTCCACGGGCCAGCGGTACTGCACCGACTCCACCCCGTCGAGGGCGGCTATCTTCGTCTCCGCGTACCGGACCGCCTCGAGGAGCCGTTCCCGGTCGTCGCTCTCGAGCATGACCGTGAAGTACCCCCCGTCGCTGACGACGTCCTCCAGCTGCTGCGTCAGCAACGACGCCCGGCTCGTGCGGGGCAGAAGGCGGATGAGGTCCGTGTCGATTCCGATTCCGCTGACCTGCCAGACGGCGGGGACGCAGAGAAGCAGAACGGCCAGGAACCAGAGCCAGGGATACCGAACGGCGCTGCGGCAGAGGGTGTTTACGAGGACGGTGTAAAATCGGTGCATGGCAAGGACCTCACCGGCGGCTACTGCGCGGCTTCCTGCTCATAGGAGGCGATCCTGTCTCTCAGGCGCTGAACGACCTCTTCGTAATTCTTCTTCGCAAAGAGTCTCTTGAACTGTTTGCGGTAGTTGCGGATGGTGTCCACGTCATCGACGACGTAGTTGACGATTCGCCACTTCCCCTCATCGAGGGCCAGGTGGTAGACGAGGCTGAGCTGCTCTTCTTCGAAGTGGGCCACGGTGTCGACCACGGCCTGCCCTTCGTCCCTGCTCTCACCGAGATAGTCGAAGCTGTCGGCGCGGTAGCGGCCGAGCTTCCTGACGGAAGATACCTGCAGGAGCTCGATGAAGACGTCCTTGAACTCCCGGCACTGCTCCGCCGTAAGCTTTCCGCAGAATCGTTCCGCCACCGCCTCCGCAATGGCTTCGAAGTCGGTGACCTCATCGATGATGCGGAAGATCTCGTCCTCCGCCGCCTGGTTGATTGTTTCCCGTTCGGCGTAGATGTCGAGAATCGACTGGTTGGAGTTGCGCACGACCTGCAGCGGCGACTGGGAGGCGGCGGACAGGCCTGCGCGGCAGGGAGCGGGAATCAGCACGCCGACAAAGAGCCCGCACACCATCAGTTTACGGAACAGGGGACGGACGGCGGCTTCCATGAAATCTTTCTACCCCCTGAGCATGAGACTGTCAAGAAGCGCCGGGGAATACGGTATAATCGCGTTCCATGAGCAGGAGAGCACATGGCAACGGGGACAGTGAGGGCCGCCAGTACTATGATTTCCTTCTGGCCGCCTTCGTCGCCGTTCTTCTCATTTCCAACATCGCCTCTTCCAAGATCCTGGTTCTCGGCCCGTTCACTTTCGACGGGGGGACGATCCTCTTTCCCGTCAGCTACATCTTCGGCGACGTCCTGACAGAGGTCTACGGGTACCGACGGGCGAGGCGGGTGATCTGGGCGGGCTTCTTCGCCACCGCCCTCATGGCCCTGGTGCTGACAGTGGTAGGCCGACTCCCGGCGGCCGAGGGCTGGGCGCACCAGGAGTCCTACGACGCCATCCTGGGGCTGACTCCGAGAATCGTCGCCGGCAGCCTCGTCGCCTTCTGGATGGGGGAGTTCTCCAACTCCTACATCATCTCCCGGATGAAAGTGTGGACCGAAGGAAAGTACCTCTTCCTGAGAACTATCGGCTCCACTCTTGTCGGCGAGGGGGTGGACACCCTCCTTTTCGTCGTCATCGCCTTCGCCGGGGTCCTCCCCCCCTCCCTCCTGCTGTCGATCATCGTCTCCAACTACGTCTTCAAGGTGCTCTTCGAGGCCGCCGCCACCCCCTTCACTTACCTGCTCGTCAACGGGCTGAAGCGGAGGGAGGGGATCGACCACTACGACCGCGGGATCAGCTACAACCCCTTCTCCGCAAGCTGACCATGAAAGGCGAACTCGCTGTCCGTCTCGTTTCCTACTTCGGGATCTTCGCCCTCATGGCCCTGCTGGAGATCAAGGCTCCCCGCCGGAAGCTCCTGACCGGCAAGGGTATGCGGTGGCTCAACAATATCTCCGTCACCTTTCTCAACTCTTTTCTCGTCCGGCTCATCGCGCCCGCGGGAGCGACGGGGGCAGCGGCGTGGGCCTCCGCGAAGGGATGGGGCCTCTTCAACTGGACCGGTTTCCCGGGTTTCCTGGAGGGCGTGGCGGTCATCATCCTTCTCGACATGCTCATCTACTGGCAGCACGTGATCTTCCACGTCGTCAGGCCCTTCTGGAAGCTGCACATGATGCATCACGCCGACATGGACATCGACGTCACAACGGGGGCCCGCTTTCACCCGGTGGAGATCATTCTCTCCATGTTCGTCAAGATGGCCGCCGTGGCGCTTCTCGGAGCCCCTGTCTGGTCGGTGCTCGCCTTTGAGATCATCCTCAACGGTACAGCCATGTTCAACCACAGCAACTTCGCCCTGCCTCTCGGGATCGACAAGCCGCTGCGCTCCGTCATCGTCACACCCGACATGCACCGCGTGCACCACTCGGTCATCATCGGGGAAACGAACAGCAACTACGGGTTCAACCTCTCCGTCTGGGACCGGTTTTTCGGCACGTACCGGGACCAGCCGGTGAAGGGGCACACGGGCATGACGATAGGGCTTGCCAACTTCAGGGACCCGTCGAAGCTCCGGCTCCCCCACATGCTGCTCATGCCCCTGGGGGACAAGAGGCGCTGAACAATCCGGGAACGTGATGTCCGAGGATGACAGAGCGAAAAGCTCGGGGTGACAGCCGGGAAGGAGGTGCGAGACCATGTTAAACATTTTCAGGAAAGTCCCGCTTGTCCCGGTGGACGAACTGAAGGCGCAGCTGGAGAAAGAAAAGGGGGACGACTTCACTCTCCTCGACGTCCGTGAACCCAGGGAGTACGAGGGGGGCCACCTGCCCGGTGCGACCCACATCCCCCTGAGCCGACTCGCCGACCGCCTCAACGAACTGGACCGGACAAAGCCCCTCGTCACCTACTGCAAGTCAGGCAGGCGCAGCGGTTCGGCGGCCTCCATTCTTGCCGGCCAGGGCTTTCACGGCGTCAGGAGTCTCGACGGCGGCATGGACGCCTGGAACGGAATTGTCGCCACGGGAGAATACAGCCGGGGCCTGGAGCTTCTGGAAGGGGTGCGGTACGCCGTGGACATTCTCCCCCTCGCCCTGGCGCTGGAAGAGGGGGCGCGGCTTTTCTACGCGGGTGTGGGGGAAATGCTGCAGAGCGACGAGGCCGCCGGGGTCTTCGCCGCCCTCGTCGAGGCGGAGGAGGGGCACAAGAGGAAACTCATCGAGGCCTGCAGGGTCGTCATACCCGACACCGGATGCGAGACCCCCACGGGCGAGGAAGGCCTGAAGGGGTACATGGAGGGGGCGGTGAGGATCGACGAAGCGCTCGACTGGGCCCGGTCGCGGAGGGGCTCCCGCCTGGAGCTCCTGGATCTTTCCATGCAGATGGAGGCCAACTCCCTCGACTTCTACCTGAAGATCGCGGGCAGGAGCGAGTTCACCCCCGTCAGGGAGATCCTCGACGAGCTGATCGAGGACGAGAAAGGCCACCTCCGGCGGCTGGCGGCCCTGCTCGAAGAGAGCGTCTGATCCGGGCCGGCACAGTCCGCCGGGCCTACTCCTCCCCCTCTCCGTTCAGCTTGTTCAGCAGAACGCTGGAGAAAACAAACTGGGGGAACTCTTCCTCCCTGACCTGAAGGTAGAACTCGCACTTCTCGCAGGCCTCGAACTTCTTCGCGAAGGTCCCCTGCACCTCTCCCTTGCAGAGCGTCCCCGCCACAACCCAGCAGGCACGGCCGGCATTCCTGCCTTCGTGCACGCTGTCCAGCCGGGCTTCAGTAGCAGCGGGGCAGACACCGAGTTCCTCCGCCTT
>JAUWCW010000105.1 GCA_030609125.1 Candidatus Rokuibacteriota bacterium | reverse complement strand
GGGACCGGCTGGGACAGAAGCCCCTCTTCTACGCTCGGCCCGGCGGATCCCTCACCTTCGCCTCGGAGATCAAGGCCCTGCTGCAGGATTCCAGGGTCCCCCGCAGGCTGAACGCCCCTGCCCTCCACGACTATCTCTCCTTCAAGTTCATCCCCCGGCAGGAGGCCCTCTTCGAAGGCATTTTCAAGCTCCCCCCCGCCACGTACCTGCTCTTTGAAAAGGGCGAGGTGAAAGCGAAGCGCTACTGGGAGCTCTACTACCGCCCGGACCACGGCATGACCGAAGGCGAGGCTGTGGAGCGCACGGGGGAACTGCTCCTGGAGTCGGTCAGCATGAGACTGATGAGCGACGTTCCCCTCGGCGCCTTCCTCAGCAGCGGCCTCGACTCGGGCCTGGTGGTGAGCATGATGAGCCGGGCCTCGTCGGAGCCGGTGAACACCTTCACCATCGGCGACAACGTGCAGGGATTCAACGAGATCCCCCACGCCCGCCTCATCGCCCGCAGTCACGGCACCAACCACCGGGAGTTTCTCGTCGAGCCCGACGCGGTGAAGATCCTTCCCGACCTGGTCTGGACCTTCGATGGCCCTTACGCGGACATCCCATCAGTCCCGCTCTACTACGTTTCCAGGCTGGCCAGGGAGCACGTCAAGGTGGTGCTCACCGGTGATGCGGGGGACGAGTCGTTCGCCGGCTACGACCGCTACCTGGCCAACTCCCTCCTCGGCCGCTACAGAATGATCCCCAGGCCGGTGAGGCAGCACCTGGTGCCGTCATTCTTGAAGCTCTTCCCCGAGAGCACCGCCCGCAAGAGCTGGCGGCAGAGCCTGCGCTGGCTCAACACCGTCTCTCTCTCACCGGCTCGCGAAAGCTACGCTCACGGCATCAGTTTCTTCTCCTTCGAGAACGGGGAAAAGGAGATGCTCTACGGCCCTGAGCTTCGCCGGGCCGTGGCGGGGCAGAACTCCATGGAAGGCCTTCTCTCCCGCTACTGGAGCGACCACGCCTCGGACCCGCTCGACCGGATGACCTACACGGACATCATGGTGCGGATTCCCGAATACTCAAACATCAAGGTGGACCGCATAACCATGATGCACGGGCTGGAGGCCCGCAGCCCCTTCATGGACCACAGGCTCGTGGAGTTCGCCGCCACCATTCCGCCGGAGCTCAAGGTGAAAGGAAATAAGCGCAAACACCTTCTCAGGAAACTCGCCGCATCCCACCTTCCACGGGAGGTGCTGAACCTGACCAAGAAGGGATTCGGCCTGCCCATCAACCGCTGGCTGCGGGGCGAGCTGAAAGGGCTCTCCCACACGCTGCTGAAAAACTCCGAACTCGTGCGGGACGGACTCTTCGCGCAGCCGTACATCGACAGGCTCCTCGATGACCACGAGTCCCGGCGAGTCAACAACGGCTACAAGATCTGGTCCCTGGTGAACCTCGAGACCTGGTACCGCACCTATTTCGGCGACCCGGACCTGGAGACTTCCAGGCAGAACGTGAAGGACCTCTTTCACTCCTGGAGCCGCCCGTGAGGGTTCTCTCTTTTCCCGGGGCACTGGGGCTCATCCTGCGCCGGCGGGGACTGCGGCACGCCTTCGCCCGCTGCGGCAGGGGTGTCATCTTCGGGCGCGATCTGCAGATGGGGCGGCCCGACCGGATCAGTCTGGGTGACGGGGTGATTCTCGGCGACCGCTGTGTCCTCGACGCCGGAGGCGCCGGGAGTTCCCGCATCGTTCTTGGCGACGGGGTGTTTGTCGGCTCGGGGACAGTCCTGCGCGCCGGAGTGGGCTCCATTGAGATAGGATCGGGCTCCAACATCAGCGGCTTCTGCGGACTCGACGGAGGCGCCGGCCTCTACCTGGGCGAGCACGTCCTGCTGGCGGCGTACAGCACTATCGGAGACCGCACCGGGGAAGAGGGGGCAGGGCTCGCCGAAAAGCCTACGGTGGTCGAGGATGGATGCTGGCTCGGCGTGAGGGTGCGCGTCTTCCCCGGCGTGCGCGTCGGCCACGACACGGTGGTCGGCGCCCATTCCGTCGTCCGGGACGATCTCCCCCCCCTCGCGGTGGTCTTCGGGAATCCGGCGAGGGTCAGAAAGGAGCGCCGCTCTCCCAGCTGATTCAACCCCGCTCCTGACCGGAACGGTGGGTCCCTCTGCCGGGAGCGAGGCCGCAGGACCTGCCCAGGAACCAGAAGCCTTTCAAAAGGGCGCACTTGATTCTCTGGTCGCAAAAGTGACGGCACCGCAGTTTCAGCATCCGCTCCCCGAACTCCTCGGGGGAAATTCCGGGGTCGCCGAAAAAGCCGGTGGTGTATCCCAGGCTGGTCATGGAACTGTATGACGGCGACGAGTGATCCCTGAGGAAGTCCGCCAGGGAGCGGCGCTGCAGCTTGATCCCGTATTTTTCCGGATCGAGATGCCAGGGAGAGCCGGGCTCGGTCTCAACCAGGAAAGCTTCCACCCTGGCGCGGCGGATCTTCCTGCCGATCTCATCCTTGAGGGCGAGGGTCGCCTCCAGGTCCTCCCGGCTCCTTTCGAACCCCCCGAGGGAGAAATACACCACTGTCCGTATTCCCAGGCGGTCCGCATACTCCAGATTTTCGAGCAGCTCCAGGTTGGTGTAGGCCTGTCCCCGGACGGCCCTGCGCACGCGCTCCGAACCGGATTCGGGACTGACGAGATAGGCCGAATCCTCCCCGGGAAGCCTGGCGAACTCGTCCAGGAGCTCCCGGGAAAGCAGATTCCACGCCGAGAAGTGAAAGCCGAATTCCAGTTTTCTACGCCGCATGAGGCGAAACAGTTCCAGGTAGTAAGGTTGACTCCACGGGCGGGGGTCAAAACTCAGGTAGCAGCTTCTGAAGCCGTGCTGCCGGAGCTCCTCGATGGTTTCCACCACCTTTTCGGGTTTCCTGAAAATGACCCCGCGGCGACGGTTGATATGCCGCTGGGCGCGAGACCCGCCGCCGCAATAACAGCAGTTGGACACGCAGCCGCGCCCCACCGGAAACCCCAGGAACATACTTCTTTTCGCTTTCCACGGGAGTGAATTGAACTTCATGTTGAGCGGGGAGGGGAGGTTGGTCACCATGAAAGCTTTCGGGAGCCGAAAGTAGGTTTCAGCGTGGTCGAGGAGTTCAAGACGCGTGTACCTCATTTCGTTCAGCATATCCTCCGTCGTCACGTAGGACTGCTCGTTTTCGGCCACGACACCGTCCCGCCGCCAGAGGAGATTGGGCACTTTCGCCAGCCGGCGGGCACCGTCCTTGACCAGCTCTTCCAGGAGAGCCAGGAGGGGGACCTCGCTGTCACCCTTGACCACCGCGTCGACCGACGGTGCCGTCTCCATGATCTCTCGGCCGAAAAAGGTCGCCGTGAATCCTCCCAGGAAGAGGAAGGCCTCCGGCAGGGCCCGACGGGCCTCCGCCGCCAGAGCCAGGGTGTCGACCAGGCCGTGATGGAACTGCAGGGAGAAGCCTATCGCCCGCGGCCGGTGGCGGCGCAGGTACCCCGCGAAGGAGAAGTTCCCGTCGAGGGCTTTCTCGACACCGACGTGGACGACGCGCGTCCGGAATCCGCTGCGGTCGGCCAGGTCGGCCAGGGCCATCAAACCGAGCGACATCTGGTTGCAGCTTCGATAGATATTGAGCGGAGGGTAGTAAGTCTGCTCCTTCGGGACATGAACGAGAAGACAATCCATCGCTATTTCAGTCAACTCTTCACCTCCTTCTTCCCTTGCGCGGCCGCCTTCCTCCCCTTCTGCGCCCTCCTCCTTCTCATGACGCCCTGGCCCCAGGGAGAGAAGGCCAGCCTCAGGAGGAGCCTCCGCACCGGGCCCAGGGCCGGCAGCAGGCGGAGGAGGAGAAAGATCGATTCCTGAAGGACTATCCTGGCGTCCGCCGGAGGCAGCGGCATCGGGTATGCAGGCACCCGACGGCCGGCGAACCTCATCAATGCCAGCCGGAAGGGGATGCGGTTCTTCTTCTCGTCCATGATCGCGTGCTGCCCGGCTTCGATCTCCTCCGCCGGGATGGGCTTCAGGCTGATCCTGCCTGCCTCCACGGCGGAGCGCAGGGCGGCCTCTCCCTCCTTGGAGCGGGCGATGACACTCGACAACCCGCCGGGGGCGGAATACTTCCATCTCCCCTCTTCGTTCCGTATCCAGGGGTCCCCGACGGAGATGTCCGCCAGCTCTGAGGTCACATCGAGACAGGTCAGGCACCGCCCCAAGGGAGTAACGTGGGACAGGATGTTGACCGTGTCCGCCGGGCCGAGGGGAGACCGCCAGTGGGACCCGTCGGAAAAATCGATCTCGACGGTGTTGTGCGGCCACCCCTGCCCATCCTTCCGGCGGTACCACACCCGTCGGGCATGGCGACCCCGAGAGGTCACGGCAGCCAGCTCACGCGAGGCCGAGTCGTCGAGTTTGAAGTGGCAGTACAGGCCGATGACAAGAGATATCCTCCGCCCCAGCTTACGGTCGAAGGCGAAGGCCTTGCGAAGGGCATGAACCTGGCAGGGGACGCACACGACGGCAATACGCCCCTTCTCTCCCTTCAGATCTCTCAGTGCGGCCAGGCTCGGCGAGGTGGTGTACTTCGACTGGGCCGCCGTCATCAGCTCCTCCCGGCTCCTGGCGATGACCCCCTTCGCCATGGCCGGGTCACCTGGATCATTAACGACCACCAGGGCCCCCGTGATCCGCCCGCTTTCAAGGAGATGGACAAGGAGCTGGGTGACCAGGCCGCCGCTCGTCCCTCTCCACCGGATCTCGTCGTCCAGGGAGTACCCGACATAGGCCGCCTTCACCGGGCCCAGGAACTGCCCGTACCGGTACCCCTCCCCGTAGAGAGCGGCCCCGAGAACGGGATAGTCGACGCCGATCCCCGAACAGACCTGGACACACTTGTCGCATTCGACACACTTTCCCACCTGGACAGGGTAACCGCCGGGGCCGACGTCGAAAGTGCCGGCGGGACAGATCCCGATGCAGGCTCCGCAGCGATGGCAAAGTCCCTCCCTGACTATCCTGATGATACCGCCCACGTCGCGGTAGCGGTCGCCGTGGGATTTCTTCTTCTCTGCCCGCATCGTTATTCTCCACCCGAGGTGTCGTCCCGCAGTATAACGTGGCCGTTCCACTGCAGGGACATGCCGGCACCTTCGAAGGCCGAATCCGGCCCCCGGAATGTGAAAAGGGTGTAGTGGGGAAGATCCACCCGCCCCAGCGAGGTCCCCGGGAGGAGCGCCTCTTCAAGGACAAGGGCAGCCTCCTCCGCCACGGACCTCTCCACCACGACGGCCAGCCCGGGACGGGGAGCCACCGTTCGGCTTATCAGGGTGTGACGGTGACGGGGGTTGAAAAGCGGGAAGACCGGGGGTGGACCGTCACCGGAGGCGAGCCTCGCGCCTAGCCGGGCACTGAGCCAGCGGTCGGCGACGGTGAAGTCAGTCGCCTCCGCCGACAGGCTCCGGGTGATCTTCTCGACTTCAGCGTCGGCCACCGGCCCGGAGGGGCCCTGGTGCTCGAAGAGAAAGAGCTCATTGACGGACCAGTCCGGAGACGTGTTCCCCTCCCTTCCGACCCTGACCCTGACGAACCGCGCCTCCACGGGGCTGAAGCGCAGCTCTGTTCGGGCGTGGTATCCCATCATGTAGACCCGGTTCCCGGAGATGTAGGTGGGCAGGACGTTCCGGTGCCGGGGCCCGACGGGGGTGTACTCCACCCCATCCATGGACGTGCTGACCCGGAAGGTGCGGGGGAGCCGGCTGGAGTCGCCGGAGGTCAGCCAGAGAGCACCAATGCGCCGGGGTCGGTCCAGGCCGGCGGTGATGGTCACCCGGCCTCCGCCGGCTACGCCCTCGACATCCGTCCCGGCACGGCGATCGGCGAGGCTCCCCCCCCTGCCGCCCCCGGCGGCGCCTTCCACCTCGATGACCATCTCTCCGGGGAGAACGGAGCGGTGCCTCGCGTGGGGCACCTTCATATCATAGATGGTCGTCCACTCGAAGCTCCTCTCGCTGAAGGAGAAGATGCCCGCCGAGGAGAGGGACCGCTCGACTTTCGGCAGGTGCCCCGCCCTGAAAATGAATCCCGCCCGGGGATCGAGCTCGGCCGACACGGCGGCGGGATAGTATCGCTCCAGGGTGGACGAGACGTACCGCACCCTGTCCCCGGCGTAGAACGTCAGGGACTGTCCGTTGTGCCCGTCGTTGTGGGACCCCAGGATCATCAGGTGGCGCAGGCCCGCTTCCTCCGCCTGCTCGATGATCTTCGTCCTCCGTAGGACCACGTTCCTCTTGGACTTCACCCTCACCTCCGCCGTCTGCAGAGCGGAAGCCGTGTTGAAGAGCGTCCAGACGGCGAGCAGCACGTAGGCCGCCCACCGCACGGCCCTCCACCGGTGCGAGACTCCCCCCCCGAAAAAGGCGGCGGTGACTGTCGTCGCCAGGGGGATCAGGTAGCGCGGCGCTCCTGCCGCCGCCAGGGGATGGACGAGGTAGAGGGGAAGAAAGACGGCGGCGAAGAGCAACGGCACAAGAGCCTTCAGCCGCGCCTTCCTGCGCCGTTCCGACACCACCTTGACGGCGTAGAGGGCCGCCGCCGCCAGCCAGGAGGCAAGGGACGCCTTCAGCAGGATCCCGGGTGTGTCGACGGGCCACAGAAAGAGCTTCGGCAGCCGCTCCA
The DNA here is from genome assembly GCA_030609125.1 of Candidatus Rokuibacteriota bacterium. Classification (GTDB taxonomy): domain Bacteria; phylum JAUVQV01; class JAUVQV01; order JAUVQV01; family JAUVQV01; genus JAUWCW01. Next base: position 212 of record JAUWCW010000105.1, on the reverse strand, counting down.
GAAAGATCCTCGCATGTCCGGGGACGGCGGTGATGGAAAGCCCGCCCCAGTCTCCCGCCCCCGTGGAGACCCACCCCGAGACCTTCAGCAGCGGGATGAAGCCGGTGAGGCCGATCAGCGCCCCCGCCAGCGCGGGCCTGGCGAGAAGGGACCTCCTCCCGGAAGGCGCCATCCCGACCAGAAGAACCAACCCCCCCGTGACAAGATAGGAG
>JAUWCW010000120.1 GCA_030609125.1 Candidatus Rokuibacteriota bacterium | reverse complement strand
CCTCGAAGCGGACCCGGCCCCTGTCGCGCAGGTCGGTGAGGATCGGGGACACGCCGACGTAGTCGAGACCGGCGGCGACGGAATAGGTGTCCCGCATCTGCCCGTCACCGTCCTGGAGGAACATCGTCTTGTAACCCTGGGCGATCCCGGGGGAGGCGTCGTCTCCGGCGAGCCGGGCGGCGTGCATGCCGCTGTCGAGCCCCTTGCCCCCCGCCTCCACTCCGACGAGCTGCACCTCGCCATCGTCAAAAAAGCCCTGGAAGATCCCCATGGCGTTGGAGCCTCCTCCGACGCAGGCGTAGACGGCCGAGGGGAGCCGGCCGGCGTGCTTCAGGGCCTGCTCCCTCGCCTCGCGGCCGATGACCGACTGGAACCAGGCCACCATCTCGGGGAAGGGGTGGGGGCCGCAGACGGTGCCCATCACGTAGTGGGTGTCGTCCATCCGGGTCACCCAGTCACGGAAGGCCTCGTTGATGGCATCCTTCAGAGTTCGCGCCCCCGCCGTCACCGGCACCACCGTGGCGCCGAGTTTCTCCATCCAGAAAACGTTCGGCCGCTGCCGGTGAACGTCTTCCTCGCCCATGTAGATGGTGCACTCGAAGCCGAACTTCGCCGCCATGGTGGCCGTCGCCATGCCGTGCTGGCCGGCGCCGGTCTCGGCGATGACCCTCTTCTTGCCCATCCTCCTGACGAGCAGGCCCTGCCCCATGACGTTGTTCGCCTTGTGGGCGCCGGTGTGGTTGAGGTCCTCCCGCTTGATAAACACCCGCGCGCCGCCGAAGTGCTCCGAGAGGTTCCCGGCGAAAGTGAGCGGCGTGGGCCGGCACGAGTAGGTCGACATCAGCCCCACGTACTCCTTCCAGAAACCGGGGTCGGCCTTGGCCGCCTCGAACCACCCGTTCAGCTCCCGGAAGGTCTCGTGCAGCACCTCGGGAATAAACGCGCCGCCCCACTTCCCGTAGTAACCCTTTTTCATGGTTTCAACCCTCGATCGTTCCCGTCAGATCCCTCGTTTCACTCGGGATGACAGCCGAAGCACTCGGGATGACAGCCCTCACTCTACCACTCCACGCGCCCGCTCGATGAAGAGGCGCATCTTCCCAAGGTCCTTCTTGCCCGGTTCCCTCTCAACCCCGCGGGCCACGTCGACGCCGTAAGGGCGCACGCTCCGCACCAGGTCCCCCACGTTCTCCGGATCGAGCCCCCCCGCCAGGAGGGTAGGTTTCGCCAGGTGCGCCGCCGCCTCGGCCACATCGCGGGGCAGGACCCCCCCGGCATCCTCCTTGGGCAGGTCCACGAGGAAAAGGTCGGCAAAACCCCACCCATCGAGAAATTTCAGGTCCTCCACGCTCCTGGCCGAACAGGCCCTGATCACCGGGAGGCCGAAGGAGCGGCAGAACTCCGGGCTCTCGTTTCCATGAAACTGAAGATAGTCGAGGGAAAGAGCGGAGAGAACGCTCCGCACCTGCTCCTCCCGCTGGTCCTTGAAGACGCCGATTTTCGGCACGCCCCGGGGGAGGCTCATCCAGAACCTGAAGGCCTCCTCCACCGGCAGCTGCCGGGGGCCGGGGGCAAAGACGAACCCCAGCAGGTCCGCTCCCAGATCCACCGCGACCCCCGCGTCGACGGGGTCCGTCAAACCGCAGATCTTTATCCTTGCCCTGTAGCCCCTCACCCTACCCTCTCCCCTCGGGGGAGAGGGGGCGTCTGCCCGGTCCTTCTCCCAGGAGTTCCCGCACTTTTTCGCCCACGTCGTCCGCGCGCATGATCCCCTCCCCGATGAGAACGGCCTGGACCCCCGCCTCCTCGAGGACCCGCAGGTCGGCGCGGCTCCTGTACCCGCTCTCGCTCACGATCACCCTGTCGCCGGGTATGAGCTCTTTCAGCTCCAGGGTGGTGCCCGTGTCGACCCGGAGGGTCTTGAGATTGCGGTTGTTGATGCCGATGATGCGCGCGCCCGCTTCGAGGGCGGTCTCCACGTCGCGGCGGTCGTGGGTCTCGACGAGTGCGGCCATGCCGAGATCGGCGGTGTCTTTCATGAGACGGCGGAGTTCGGCCGGCGAAACCATGGCCACGATGAGCAGACAGGCCGCGGCCCCCGCCACGCGCGCCTCGAGGAGCTGATAGGTGTCGACGATGAAGTCCTTGCGCATCACCGGCGCCGGCACGCCCGCCGCCACCCGGGCCAGGTCCTGGAGGGAGCCTTGGAAGAACTTCTCCTCGGTGAGGACCGACACGGCCGATGCCCCGGCCTGGACGACCTTGCGCGCGAGGTAGAGGGGCTCGAAGCCCTCCCTGATGACTCCCGCCGAGGGGGACGCCCTCTTCATCTCCGCGATGAGCCGGACTTTCCCTCCCGACGGCAGCTGAAGGGCGGCGGTGAAGTCGGGCGGGGCCTTCTTTTCCGCCGCCAGTTTCTCCATCCCGGCGGCGGAGCGCCGCGCCAGGCGCAGGCGCACCTCCTCTTCCTTGAGAGCGCGCATACGCTCGAGAAAGTCCGTCAGCGACGTGTGTTTCATGCGTCTATCGTGTCCCCCTCACTCCTTCGGCGGAGCCTGTGCTGAGCAAAGCCGAAGTGCTCAGGACAGGCTCTGCCCTCTCCCATCAGGGGAGAGGGAGCAACCGGAAAGAGGCCCGAGGTGAGGCGTCCGCCTACTCATTCGTGACCCGCACCAGCGCATCGAGCTTCTCCATGGCCGCTCCGGATTCGACGGAGCGGGCGGCGCTCTCCAGTCCTTCCTTCAGGTCCGCCGCCTCGCCGGCGACGACAAGGGTGGCTGCGGCGTTGAGGAGAACCACGTCTCGAACGGGCCCCTTTTCCCCGGAGAAGATCCTTCTCATCGTCTCGGCGTTCTCTCTGGCCGCCCCCCCCAGGAGCGCTTCGGGCTCACAGGGCTCGAGACCGAGATCCTCCGGCGCAAGATAAAAAGTCTCGACCTTGCCGTCTTTCAGGGACGATATCTTCGTCTTCGTCGTCAGGGTGATCTCGTCCAGGCCGTCCAGGCCGTGAACGACGTAGGCCGAGTCGGAGCCAAGCTCACCGAGAACGCGGGCCATGGTCTCCGTCAGATCAGGGTCGTAGACCCCCAGCACCTGCGCGTGGGCGCCGACGGGGTTCGAGAGGGGTCCAAGAATGTTGAAGACCGTGCGGATGCCGATCTCCCGCCGCGGCCCGATGGCGTGCTTCATGGCGGGATGAAAGAGCGGCGCGAAAAAGAAGGCGATGCCGATTTCCCGCAGGGCCTTCTCAACCACGGGAGGCGGCGCCATGATGTTCACGCCCGCCGCCGCCAGGACGTCGGCGCTGCCGCACTTGGAGGAGACGGAGCGGTTGCCGTGCTTGGCCACTCTCACCCCGGCCCCGGCGGCGACGAAGGCGGCGGCGGTGGAGATGTTGAAGGACCCCGATTGGTCCCCCCCCGTGCCGCAGGTGTCGACCAGCATCCCCTCGGGAGGCTTGATCTTCGTCACCTTCCTGCGCATGAGCCGGGCGAAGCCGGTGATCTCCTCCACCGTCTCGCCCTTGAGCCTCAGGCCCGTGAGAAAGGCCGCTATCTGGGCCGGCGTGGCAAGGCCGGACATTATGCTGCGCATCATGTCCTCCGCCTCCCCCTCGCTCAGGTCCTTCCCGGAGATGACGGCGCCTATCCCCTCCTTGATCTTCATTCCCGACTCCCTGCCGGAGATGAAGTTGTGCAGGAGCGTGCGGCCCTGGGGCGTGAGGATGGACTCGGGGTGAAACTGCACGCCCTCGACGGGAAGTTCCTTGTGCCGCAGGGCCATGATCTCGCCGTCGTCGGACGTGGCGGAGATCTCGAGGCAGTCCGGAACGGTATCGGGGTCCAGGACGAGGGAGTGGTACCGGCCGACCTCGAGGGGAGACTCGAGGCCGGAAAAGATCGTCTTGCCGTCGTGGCGTATCATCGAGGCCTTGCCGTGCATGAGATTGTCGGCCCGGACGATGGCGCCGCCGTAGACCTGGCCGATGCACTGCATGCCGAGACAGACGCCGAGGATCGGTATCTCGCCGCCGAACTCCCGGATCACGTCGAGACTGATGCCCGCCTGGTCCGGGATGCCCGGGCCGGGGGAGATGACGATCGCCTCCGGCTTGAGGGCCCGGACGGTGTCGAGACCGAGGGCGTCGTTGCGGTAGACCGCCACTTCCCGGCCCAGTTCCTCGAGATACTGGTAGAGGTTGTAGGTGAAGGAATCATAGTTGTCTATGAGCAGTATCATCTCATCACCCTCCCTGCGCCATTTCGACGGCCCGGAAGAGGGCCTGCGCCTTGTGCCTGCATTCCTGGTATTCCCGCTCCGGCTCGGAGTCGGCCACGACGCCCGCCCCGGCCTGGATGTAGGCCCTCCCCTCCCGGGCGACGACCGTTCGGATGGTGATGGCCGAGTCGAAATTGCCGGAGTAGTCGAAGTAGCCCACCATGCCGGAGTAGATCCCCCGGCGCTGCGCCTCGAGCTCCTCGATGATCTCCATGGCTCTCACCTTGGGAGCGCCGGTGACGGTGCCCGCCGGAAAGGTGGCCCGGATGAGGTCGAAGGCCGTCTTGCCCTCTTTGAGCTTTCCCTTGACGGTTGAAACCATGTGCATCACGTGGGAGTAGCGGTCGATCTGCTTGTACTCGGGGATGGTTATCGTCCCGGGCTCGCAGACCCGGCCCAGGTCGTTGCGCCCCAGGTCGACGAGCATGACGTGCTCGGCGTTCTCTTTCTCGTCGCCCAGCAGCTCCTTCTCCAGGGCGCGATCCTCCGCGCTGTCCGCGCCCCGCGGGCGGGTGCCGGCGATGGGGTGGACCGTCGCCTCGTCGCCGAGCTTCTTCACCATCAGCTCCGGCGAGGAGCCGGCAATGTGGAAGTCGTCGAACTTCAGGTAGAACATGTACGGGGAGGGGTTGAGCACCCTGAGGGCCCGGTAGACCTGGAAGGGGTCGGCGTAGAGGGGCGCCTCGAACCGCAGGGAGAGGACCCCCTGAAGGATATCGCCGGCGCGGATGTACTCCAGGGCGCGCTCCACCATCTTCTGATAGCGGCCCTGAGAGACCTTGCTGCGAAACCCGCGGGAGCCGCCGCCCCGGCCGAGGTAGCCGACCTGCTCCTGCGTGACGGGACGCCTCAGGGCCTCGATGATCTCGTTGATCCTCGCCACGGCCCGGCTGTAGGCCTGGTCCGGGTTGCCGTCGACTTCCGCCAGGGCGATGACGGTGATCTTGTGGGTCTGCCGGTCGAAGGCGAGGAGCGTGTCGGTGAGCATGAAGTACATCTCCGGCAGCCCCAGGTCGTCCCCGAGACTGTCGGGGAGACGCTCGTAGTGCCGCACCGCGTCGTAGGAGAGGTAGCCCACCGCCCCGCCGGTGAAGGGCGGAAGCCGGTCGTCGGGGACGAAGGTGTAGCGCGACATCTCCTCCTCGAGAAGGATGAGGGGATCTGATATCTCGTCCCCCTTCCAGACGCCGTCCCGGAAGAATTCCCCCCTCTTGCCCGTTGCGCGAAAGAGGGTCCTCGGTCCGGTGCCGAGGAAGGAGTAGCGGCCGTGGCCGGTCTCACCCTCGACGCTTTCCAGCAGGAATGTGGAGGGCCGGCTGTTGAGTTTCAGAAAAGCCGAGACAGGGGTCTCCAGGTCCGCCATGATCTCGGCGGCAACGGGGATGAGATTCCCCTGGCGGCATTTCTTCCTGAATGCCTCCTTGGTCGGGTAGTACATGTTTTCCGTCTCCTTTCCGGGCCTGCGGAGGAAAAACCGTCGGCGGTCCGGTTCGGCTGAGCATGGGAAAAGACGAAAAGCCACGGAACCGGCCGCCTTCGGCCTCCCCGTGGCTCTTTGCTCTGTTATTTCAGTGTTGTGGGATACGGGCCGGCCTCAGGCGCACCGCCAGGACCAGGACCAGAGAACTGCGCTCCGGGAATTGTGAGTGTGCCGTATCTCCATAACGGGGGTTATTTTATTGGTTCGGGGAGCCGCTGTCAAGGCTTTCCCTTTGCCCCAGCAGCTCCCGCAGCTCCTCGCCGGTGATGCTCTCCTTCTCGAGGAGAGCCCCGGCGACGGCTTCGAGCTCCTGCCTCTTCTCCCCCAGGATCTTCCTCACCCGCCCCTGTGTCTCGGCAACGATCCGGGACACCTCGGCGTCTATCACCTGCGCCGTCTCCTCGCTGTACTCCGCGGGCGGCGGCGGGGCGCCGGTGGGAAGAAAGATCGCCTGCTGCTCCCTGATGTACGTGACCAGGCCCAGCCTGTCGCTCATGCCGTACTCGGTGACCATGCTGCGGGCGATGTCGGTGGCCCTCAGCAGGTCGTTCTGGGCGCCGGTGGAGATGTCGGTAAAGACGAGCTCCTCCGCCACCCGGCCGCCGAGAAGA
>JAUWCW010000163.1 GCA_030609125.1 Candidatus Rokuibacteriota bacterium | reverse complement strand
TCGAGATGCACCGCCATCTCCCGGGCAGCCCCGAATACGATCTCGGCCCGGCAGAAAGGAAGATCCGGCAGGAGGCGTTTTCCGAGAGCGGGCTCGTCCCGGACAAGAGCGAAGAGAGACGACACGGAGGTGCCGTATCTGAGGGCGCAGTTGCGGGCCGTCTCCCCGTCCATGCCCAGTTCCACCCCTCTGTCCGCCATTTTATCCAGCCACCCTGCCGGGTCACCGGCAGGACTGCGGGGAAGCGGAGTCGTCGCGGTCGGCGCACCGGCCGGCCGCCTTCTTCCGAGACGGCGCAGGGCATGCTCGAAAATGACCGCCGCGTCGGTCCTGGCGGAATTGAACTTCCCCCCCACGGAGACGAGAAGGCCGGGGGCCGGCTCCAGGAGGCGCCACTCCCGCGAGAGGGCCGAGGGCTCGGTGCCGGGGACGTCAAGGAGGGTTCTCAGGCCGGCCGTGGCGCCGCATATGGAACTGCGCCCCCAGGTGCCGCCGCGAAGAACGTGGGAGAGCTCGGTGAGGAGATAGTCGACGTCGGCGGCGGTGACAGACACGGTTTCCGGGTCGCCCCCGTAGCCGGTGTCGGTGGTTCCGACGAGGGTTCGGCCGTACCAGGGGATGAGAAAGAGCACTCTCGCGTCCTGGCGTGTGAGAAAGAGAAAGGCATCCTCCACCGGCAGGGGCGGGAAGAGCAGATGAACGCCCTTGGTGAGGCGAAGCCTGCCGGTGACCCCGGCGCAGCCCGCGATGTCCGCCACCCAGGGACCGGCGGTGTTCACAACAACGGAAGCGCTCACGTCAAGGGAGACGTCTCCCGCGAGGTCGCGGACCACCGCCCCGCCGGCGCAGTTGTCCGCGGAGAGAGGTCCGACCACCTCCGCGTAGTTCAGTGCCGTGGCGCCGTTCTGCATGGCCGCTTCAACGACTTCCAGGGTGAGCCGCGCGTCGTCTGTTATGGCGTCGCCGTAGGAAAGCGACTCCACGAGGCCGTTCTCCTGCAGAAAGGGGTACGCCCGGAGGGTCTCCTCTCTGCCGAGGCGCCGGGTCCTGCCGCCGGGACGGTCTCCGGTGGAGAGAAGGTCGTACACTGCAAGACCGGCGCGAAGGCGCAGGGGTCCGACCCGGCCGGAACGGTAGAGGGGGACGATGAACCGGGCCGGCCGGACGCGGTGGGGGGCAAGGGAGGCGAGGAGGGCCCTCTCGCGCAGGGATTTTCGGACCAGGCCGAAACGGAGGTGCTCGAGGTACCTCAGCCCGCCGTGGACGAGCTTGGACGAGACCGAAGAGGTTCCCGAGGCCCAGTCTCCCTTTTCGACGAGGGCCGTCCTGAGACCGCTCAGGGCCGCATCGAGGGCCGTCCAGGCGCCGTAGATTCCCCCTCCGATGACGAGCAGGTCGAACGGTCCCTGCCGGAGGCGATCAAAGTCCCGGCGCACGGGAGCCTTCCTTCCCGGCCAGGTACATGCCGAGCCAGCGGGGATCGTCTGTCAGGATGGTGTCGGCTCGGGCCCGCAGGGCCCTGAGGGCCTGGCGGGGCGTGTTGCAGGAGTAGGTCATGACCTGCAGGCCGTCACGGTGCAGACGATGGGCGAAGGCCGGGGTAAGCCTGGCGACGGGGAGGCAGCAGGCGCGAAGGCGGACACCGCGAGGCCGGTTCCCCCGGGACCAGCCGTCGGGGGATTCAACGTTGAGGATGTAGTTCCAGCCGGGTTCTTCTCTCGCCGCCGTCACCAGGACCACGGGGTCGAAAGAGAGGAGGAAGACCCCCTCGAGACTCTCCTTCGGAAGGGTGCTTCGCACCGCCGACAGGACCTTGGCGGTCAGAACTTCGCTCCTGCCGGAGAGACGGTCCTGTTGGCGGGACTTGATCTCGAGGAACAGGCTCGTGCGGCGGCCGTAGCGGCGCAGGACGCCGTCGAGCGTCATGAGGGAAGTGCCGGCGAAAGAGCTGTCGAACCACGATCCCCAGTCGAAGGCCCGCAGCTCCTTCAGGCTGAGATCCGAGATCCGGCGGCGCCCGCCGCCGACCCGGCTGAGTGTCCGGTCGTGATATATGACGGGGACGCCGTCGCGAGTGAGCTGGACGTCGAACTCGATGCCTGCGACTCCGTGCCGAAGGGCGGCGTCGAAGGCGGCCCTGGAGTTGTCGGGAGCCTCCTTTGAGGCTCCACGGTGAGCGATGATCTGCGGTCGCTGTCGTCCCTCTGCCATGGACGGTGCCTTTTTCCTTCCTTCCTGCTTCTTCTTGCCACCGGATTGCACTCCTGTCAAGAAGGTTCTAGTATCATGAAGGTGTCGCCCGGGGCGGGGCTCACCCGCCGTGGGGCACGATGAGAGACGAGACGGGGTGTCTTGTGAGCGAGCAGAAAGGCAAGGCCGGGTTCCTCGAAGAGCTGTACCTCTCCGGGTTCGACGCGGGGCGCTTCGACGCCATGGTTCTCTCCGGTGAGGACCCCGGGGCGGCGGGGATAATCGACGAGTACGGCGCGCTCATCAAGGGATACCCGCCGGAGAAGATCGAGCGGGAAGGGTCGATCCCGCAAGAGCTGATGGCCGGCCTGAAAAGGATCGGCCTCTTCGGTCTGAACATTCCCGCTGCCTACGGCGGGGTCGGGCTCAGCATTCCCGGCTACCTGAAAGTGCTCGAGACCGTGGCCCGCACGGACATGTCCCTGGCCCTCATTCCCACGGCGCACCTGTCCATAGGCCTCAAGGGGATAGTTCTTTTCGGGACGGAGGAGATGAAGAGGAGGTACCTTCCCCGCGCCGCCACGGGGGAGATGATATTCGGTTACGCTCTCACCGAGCCGGATACCGGCTCCGACGCGCAGCACATAGAGACGAAGGCCGAGCTCTCGGAGGACGGGAGCCACTACATCCTGAACGGCCGCAAGAGCTACATCACCAACGCCAACTATGCCGGGGGGCTCACCGTTTTTGCCCAGCTCGATCCCGAGAGGCCGGGACGAATGGGGGCCTTCGTCGTCGAAACGGCCTGGGAAGGGGTGACGGTCGGCAGGGACATGCCGAAGATGGGATTGAAGGTCAGCTCCACGGCCGCCATCGGCTTCAAGGACGTGAAGGTGCCCGTGGAGAACATTCTGGGGAAGCCCGGGGACGGCTTCCGGATAGCCATGACGGTCCTCAACTACGGCCGCCTCGGCCTCGGCGCCGCCTCGGTGGGGGTGATGAAACAGTCACTCGAGGACATGCTCAAACGCTCCGCCGCAAGGAAGCAGTTCGGCGGCCCCATCGGGAAATTTCCTCTCGTGCAGGAGAAAATGGTCCGCGCCAGGGTGCACTGCTGGGTCGCCGGCTGCATGACGGCCATGACTTCACTGATCCTCGAGGAAGACCCTCTGACAAACGCCGCCATGGAGAGCTCCCACGCCAAGCTCTATGGAACAACCCGGGCGTGGAACACCCTCTATGACGCCCTGCAGGTGGCGGGCGGCTCGGGATACCTCAGCACCCAGCCCTACGAAAAGAGGATGAGGGATTTCCGGGTCACGACCGTCTTCGAAGGAACCACGGAAATCCACTCCGTCTATCCCGCTCTCTTTCTGCTGCGCGCTCTGGGCAAGAGGCTCGGCGGTGGAAAGAAGGGTGCGGTTGCCCGCCTCTACTACCTTCTGAAAGAACTCCTGCACAGGTACCCCTGGCCCCTCACCTCCGACGATCCCGTCCTGCGCCGGGCGGCGCGGATCGCGCAGCGCAATGCAAGGGCGGTGAGAAGAATGGCGCACCTGGCGCTTCTTCTCTACGGGCGCCGGGCGGTGGAGAAGGAATTCCTTCTGAGAAGGATCACGCACCTGAGTCTGAATGCCTACGGGATCCTCAGCTGCCTGGTTTTTCTGGAGTCGGCGGGAAGGCGGAACGGCAGGAAGAGGGGCGAAGAACTTGCGATGCTCAGGTACTTTCTGGAGGAGACGAAGGAGGCACGACGGCGGGAGGGAGGATTCTTCGGCCGCCCGAAGGAGAAGATCCATAGTGCTATCTGGAAGGATCTCGAGAACCGGTAGGCGCCAATCGGGGGACGTATGGCTGAGAAGATCGCGATAGCAGGCGGTGTGAGGACAGCGTACGTGAAGGCGGGGAGGCTCTTTGCGGGTTTCACCGCGGTCGATCTCGGGCGGCTGGCGGTGGCGGAGCTGATCGCCCGGACGGGCATTGACCCGGGGGAGGTCGACTCGGTGATCGTCGGCAACGTCGCCCAGCCGGCGGACGCGGTCAACGTGGCGAGGGTGATAGCCCTCTACTCGGGCATTCCGCAGAGCACGCCGGCCTTCACGGTGCACCGCAACTGCGCCTCCGGGCTCCAGGCCGTCATCTCCGCCGCGCAGTCCATCAGAGATGGTGAGGCGAAGGTCGTGGTGGCCGCCGGCGTGGAGTCCATGTCGAACATACCTTACTTGCTCTCGAAGGAGATGCAGGACTTTGTCACGGCCTGGATGCGCAGCCGGAGTGCGGGCGGGAAGCTCTCGGTCCTCAGGCGCCTGCGGCCCGGGTTCCTCAAGCCCCGCATCGGACTGCTGTTGGGGCTCATGGACCCCACCTGCAGCCTGAACATGGGAGAAACGGCGGAAGTGCTTGCCCGGGAGCTCGGGATCAGCCGGCAGAAGCAGGACGAGTTCGCCCTCGTGAGTCACCGGCGCGCGGCGGCGGCACGGAGGAAGGGCCTTTTCAACGAAGAGATCATGCCCGTTCTCGCCCCCCCGGCCTTCAAGGAGATGGTGAACTTCGACAACGGTGTTCGTCTCGACGAGACCCTGGAGGCCCTCGCGCGGCTTCGGCCCGTCTTCGAGAAGAAGTACGGATCGGTGACGGCAGGCAACTCGTCGCAGATTACCGACGGGGCCGCGGCCGTTCTCGTCGCCGGCGAGAAGGCGGCGGGGAGACTCGGCCTCGAGCCTCTGGGCTTCATCGGGGAGCACGCCTTCGCGGGACTGGCCCCGAAGAGGATGGGGCTGGGGCCCTCGTATTCGACGTCCATTGTCCTGGAACGCTCCGGGAAGGACTTCGGGAAGATAGGCCTGATCGAGATGAACGAGGCGTTCGCGGCCCAGGTCATCGCCAACGAGATGGTTTTCAGGGACGACCGTCTCTCCCGGAGATTCCTGGGGAGGAAGGCCATCGGGGCCATCGACCGCTCGATCCTCAACGTCAACGGCGGCGCGATTTCCATGGGCCACCCCGTCGGCTCGAGCGGGACGCGGCTGGTGCACACCCTGCTGCTCGAGATGAAGCGAAGGAAGGTCGATCTCGGCCTGGCCACCCTCTGCGTGGGCGGCGGCCAGGGCGGAGCGGTCCTCCTGGAGAGGCCCTGACATGGCTGAT
>JAUWCW010000082.1 GCA_030609125.1 Candidatus Rokuibacteriota bacterium | reverse complement strand
GGGTCCAGTCCGTCGCGGAGAGGCCCGCGCGTCAGGGCTGCAGGACTTCGCGGATTGTTTCCAGAAAAATCCTGTTCTCGTCCGGTGTGCCGACGGTCACCCTGAGATGATGGGGATAGCCGTAGCCACCCATCGGGCGCGTGATGACCCCTTTGCGCAGGAGCTCCTGGTAGACTTCACCGCCGTCACGGCCCACCTGGACGAGGAGAAAGTTGGCCTCCGACGGCAGCGTGGGCAGACCCAGCTTGCCGAGCTCCTCTTCGAGGAGGCGCTTCTCCCGGCGGTTGACCCGCACGACCCGGCGAAGGTGGCGCTCGTCGTCGAGGGCAGCCACGGCCGCCGCCTGGGCCAGGCTGTTGGTGTTGAAGGGCTGGCGCACCTTGTTCATTTCGGCTACGTGCCTGGGCGGTCCGAAGAGATAGCCTATGCGGAGCCCCGCCAGGCCGTAGGCCTTGGAGAAGGTCCTCAGGGAAATGACGGGCCGGCCTTCCCGGATGTAGCCCAGCGTATCGGGGACGCTCCGCCGTGAGACGTACTCATGGTAGGCCTCGTCCATGACGACGGTGACGTGAGCCGGGATGGAGCGCAGGAAGCGGTCCACGGCGGTGCGGGTCACCCACGTTCCCGTCGGGTTGTTCGGGTTGGCTATGAAAACAAGGCGTGTGCGTTCCGTAACGGCCGTTGCCATCGCGGGAAGGTCGTGAGTGTCCTCCTTCATGGGAACGACGACGTTCTTTCCTCCCGCGGCCTGCGTGACAAGCAGGTAGACGATGAACGCTCCCCGGGCCGAGACCACCTCTTCGCCTGGACGGAGGAACGTCCTGACGATGATCTCTATGAGTTCGTTCGACCCGTTGCCGAGGAGGATGGATTCGGCCGGCATGTCGAACTTGCGCGACAGGGCGCGGGTGAGCTCGAAGCCCCCGCCGTCAGGGTAACGGTTCACCTCCTTGAGGCAGGCCCTCATGGCCCGCACCGCTTTGGAGGAGGGACCGAGGGGGTTTTCATTGGAGGCGAGCTTGACCGAGGACGGGATCCCCAACTCGCGCTCAAGTTCCGAGATGGGCTTGCCCGGCTCGTAGGGCTTGATGGCCTGAATATGGGGCGGCACGAGATTCTTCATGAATGTACCTCTCTAGCGGCCGGATGTCTTTCTGTCCGCGGGATAGGAGCCCAGAACCTTGAGGAGGGTGCACTCCCCGCGGATAAGGTCGACGACCTTCCGGATCCGGGGATCGTCGATGTGACCTTCGAAATCGACAAAAAAGACATAGTCCCAGGCCTTCTTGCGGGAAGGGCGTGATTCGATCCGTGTCAGGTTGACCTTGCCCCGGGAGAAGATCAGCAGGATGTCTCTCAGGGCCCCCACGCGATCCTTGATGGAGAACATGATGGAGGTCTTGTCGCGGCCGCGCCCGGTCGGGGCCTTGGGCTCGCGGCTGATCACGAGAAAGCGCGTCACGTTGTCGTGACGGTCCTCGATTTTCCTTCGCGCCGCGCGCAGGCCGTAGAGCTCGCCGGCGAGGCGGCTGGCGATGGCGGCGCCGTGTGGGTCCTTTGCGGCCAGGCGGGCCGCCTCGGCGGTGCTTGAGACCTCGTGGAGAGGCACGTCGGGCAAGTGCTCGCCGAGCCACTCCTGGCACTGTGAGAGGGCCTGAGGGTGGGAGTAGAGAACGTGGATGTCCTTCATCCTCGCCGAGAGGGAAAGGAGATGATGGGAAACGAGGAGGATCACCTCCCCGTAAATCTTCAGGGACGATTCGAGAAACATGTCGAGAGTGTGGTTGACGATGCCCTCCGTGGAGTTCTCGACGGGGACGACCCCCTTGGAGCATTCCTCCCGCTCCACGGCGTCGAAGACCTCGCGAATGCTCTTTTTCGGCACGTAGCGGGAAGAGGCGCCGAAGGCCCGGCGGCACGCCTGGTGGGTGAAGGTGGCCTGGGGACCCAGGTAGGCAATCGAGAGCGGTTCCTCGAGATGCCGGGAAGCTGCAAAGATCTCCCGGAAAATTGCGGTGAGGGAGTCGGGAGGGAAGGGGCCGGGGCTTTCGCGCTCGAGCATGGCAAGGATGGCCTCCTCCCGTGAGGGGTCGTATACGTCAAGACCCTTCTTCTTCTTGATCTCACCGATCTTTCCGGCCAGGGAGGCCCGCCGGTTCAGCAGGGTCACGAGCTGACGGTCGATGCGATCTATCTTTTCTCTTTCCCGGGAAAAGGGCATACTCTATCTCCTTGAATACGCGAGTATAGTTGATAGGAGCGCTCGTTACAAGGAAGAGACCGGCGGATATGAAAGTTCTGAATGTGGTTGACGGTTCGGGGTGGACCGGCGGAGTGGAGCAGGCCCTACTGCTCTGCCGCGGGCTGCGGGGACTCGGCGTGGACGCGATGCTCGCCGCTCACGCGGCCAACCCCGTCCTCGGCGAGGCAGAGGAGAGCGGCGTCCCGGCTTTCGCCTACGATGAGGGCAAGGGAGGGCTTCGGCGCGCTTCTCGTCTCGTGGAAATCCTCGGGGAAGACTACGACGTCGTGGTAGCGCACAAGCCGGGAGCCGTCCGCCACGTCCTCATACCCCGTCTCGTTCGCGGGAGGCGGAGCCTGCTTATAGGTGTGCGGAGGGTGTCCTTCGCGGTGTCGCCCCTCACCATTTACCGTTTCCCGGAGAAGATCGTGGCCGTGGCGGAGAACGTGAGAGAGGTGCTGGTGAAAAGCGGGATCCCGGGCGGGCGGATCACCGTGATTCCGAGCGGCGTGGACCTGCAGAGGTTCAGGCCGGACGAGGAGATGAGACGGTCGGCGCGGATGCGCCTCGGAGTGGGCGAGCGGCCGGCACTGCTCAACCTGGCGAAGTTCGTGCCGGCGCAGAAGGGGCAGAAGGTCCTCATGGAGGCGGTGCGCTCGCTGAGAGACCGGATGGACATGAAACTTCTCCTCGCCGGTCTCGAGACCGACGGCGAGGCGGCCAGAGAGATGGTCCGGGCATTCGGCCTCGACGCCGAAGCAGTACTGCTGGGTTTCCGGAGGGACATACCGGAGCTCATCAACGCGTCGGATATCTTCGTCTTCCCTTCGCTCCCCGGCCTGGACGCTATAGCGGGTTCGGTTCTTCAGGCGATGGCCTGCGGCAGGATCACCGTGGCCAGCGCTGTGGGAGGGATACCGGAGTATGTCAGTGACGGAGTAAACGGCTTTCTCGTCACGCCCGGTGATCCCCGGCAGCTCAGAGACGCAATCCTGAAGGCCATGAATCTCCCCCCGCAGGAGAGGGCGACGATGGGCCGCAAGGCCAGGGAAACCGTGCGCAACAGGTATTCCACCAACGCTATGGCGGAAGACTACCTGAGACTTTTCAGAGAATCCGGGGCCGGCGGTTAGGGCTCAGCAGCAGCCGCCTCCACCGGAACCCTTGAGCGACTTGGAAGAGCTGATTGAGAAACCGCTCCGCCACACCGAGTCCCGGAAGTCGACATTGACGCTGCCGAGCTCGTCGAGGAGGTCGCCGGCAATAATCATCTTCAGGTCATCGTACTCGAAAATCTTGTCTTCATCCCGTGGTTCATCCAGAACCAGCCCCAGCGAGGGGCCGCCTCAGCCGGCGGTGACGGTCACCCTCACGGCCATGGCTGTCTCGGCGTTCTTCATGTGCTCCAGGAGCTTTTCACGTGCCGCTTCGCTTACTTCAACCATCTGGGTTCCTCCGTGGTTTTCTTTCTGTGCGAGTTGGATGCACAGTATAGCAGATCGTTTCATCGTTCACAGCATGCGGTGACGGGCCTGACGGGCGGGGAAGATTTCCGACGAACGCCACGGCTTTTTGACTTTTTGATATTATCGTGTAAAATCAAGCAACTTCACAGGACACAGGACAGGAGGAGGAAGAGATGAAATGTCTGGTGACGGGGGCTGCCGGGTTCATCGGTTCGACGGTCACCCGGAAGTTGCTCGACAGGGGCTGGGAGGTCCGGGGAATAGACAACTTTGCCGATTTCTACCCGCGGGCCATGAAGGAGATGAATCTCTCCGACATCGTCGACAGGGAGGGATTCGAACTCGTCGAGGAAGACCTGGTGCGCTGCCGTCTCGATACCCTCATGGAAGGCGTGAGCGGGGTCATCCACCTCGCGGCGCAGGCCGGTGTACGCACCTCCTGGGGGACCGAGTTCAGAACATACACCGACTCCAACATCTTCGCCACCCAGCGGCTGCTGGAAGCGGCGCGGGGCGGGAGTGTGAAGCGGTTCGTGTACGCGTCTTCCTCTTCGGTGTATGGAGAGACACAGCAGCTTCCCCTCAGCGAGGATGTCCCGCTCCTGCCGCTTTCTCCCTACGGTGTGTCGAAGCTTGCCGCCGAGAGGCTGTGCAGGCTTTACTGGAAGAACTTCGGGGTCCCCACCATCTCCCTCCGCTACTTCACCGTCTACGGACCGGGCCAGAGGCCGGACATGTCGTTCCACCGCTTCATCAAGGCCATGCTGACAGGCGGCAGCTTCCGCATCTTCGGAACGGGTGAACAGACGAGGGATTTCACCTTCGTGGAAGACGCCGCGGAGATTACCATAGCGGCCCTCGCCGAGGGTTCGACGGGCGCGGTCTACAATATCGGGGGCGGCAATCGTATTTCCCTCAGGGAGGTGGTGGATCTCATGGCGAAGCTCACGGGCTCCGAGCCGCGCTTCGAATTCCTGGATTTCGAAAAGGGGGACATGATGCACACCATGGCCGACACCACCCTGGCGGGAGAGGAACTCGGCTACAGCCCTCGCACCGGCATCGAGGCCGGGCTGGAGGCCGAGATCCGCTGGATGGAGAAGCTCGTTGAGAGGGAGGGGCGCTGATGCCGGTGAGCGAGGGTCTTCTCAAAATTCTGGCGTGCCCGAAGTGCAAAGGCGAGGTGCGCCAAAACCGGTCGGGAAACGGACTGGACTGTCTCTCCTGCCGGCTCACCTATCCGGTGCGCGACGATATCCCCGTCATGCTCATCGACGAGGCTGCTCCTCTGGAGGAAGAAGGGCCATAACCCGAGAGAGAGACCGCACCGACCCGACGGGGGGAGCGCCGAGGATACTCCTTATCCGTTTCAGTTCTCTGGGAGATGTCCTCCTCACCACCCCTGTCGCCAGGGGCCTGAAGAAGGCCAATCCGAAAACCCGGATAACCTACCTCACCAAGAGCGTCTACGCCCCCGTCCTGGAGGGCAATCCGTCGATCGAGACGATTGCCGGGCTGGAGAGGAGGCCCCGGGGCGGGGAGCTGTCCGCCCTCCTTCGCCTTTGCCGGAGACTGGGGGAGTTCGACGTAGTCGTCGACCTGCACGGAACTCTGCGGAGCCGGTTGGCCTGCGCGGCGGTCCGGGCGGAAAAAACCCTCAGGTACGACAAGGACTCCCTCATGCGGCGACTGTGGATCATGGGGTGGAAGAGGGGAGTGATGGAGGGGGAGAGACGCCATGTGGTGGAGCGGTACGTCGAGGCGGTCAGGCCGCTGGGTGTCGAGCCCGGGGGGCTCATGCCGGAGGTACACCTCAGAGACGACGAGGTTGAAGAGGCGGTGCGGTTTCTCCGGGAGCGGGGAGTGAGGGATCCGGACCGGTTTGCCGTTCTCGTGCCGGGGGCGCGGTGGCCCAACAAGCGTTGGACTGCCGAAGGGTTTGCGGGTGTCGGGAAGTGGCTGAGCGGGAAAGCGGGCATGGAAGTGGTTCTCGCCGGCGACGGGAGGGACCGTGAGTCGGGGGAAGAAGTCGCGAAGCGCCTCGGCGAAAGGTGCGTCACCATAGCCGGGGAAACCGGTCTTCGACGGCTGGCGGCGGTATTGAAAAAGGCCCGGGTGGTGGTGGGCAACGACTCCGGTCCGGGACACCTGGCGGCGGCTGTGGGAACTCCCGTGGTTGCGATCTTCGGTCCCACGTCGGAAGCCTTCGGCTTTCGGCCCCTGGGAGAGAGTACGCGGGTCGTGAGCCACGCGCTGGAGTGCCGCCCCTGCAGTCTGCACGGCGGAAAGATATGTCCTCGGGGGAGGCGCTCCTGTCTTGACGACATAGAGCCCGGGGAGGTGATCGAGGCCGTAAGGGAAGTGACGGACATGTCATGAGCGGTGCCGGGGAGTGCCGTGCAGTGCCGGGGGCGAAGATCGATCCGAAACGGATCCTCTTTGTCCAGACAGCCTTCCTCGGTGACGTGGTTTTTTCAACCGCCCTGCTGCGTGCGTGTGCCGAATTCTTCCCGAAGGCGGAAGTGACACTCCTGGCGTCACCAAGAGGCGGCGGCATCCTGGAGGGTGACGCCGCTGTTCGTGAGGTGATCTATTACGACAAGCGCGGGAATGACGCGGGCATGGGGAAGATGCTCGCGCTGCTGCGCAGGCTGAGGAAGGAGCGCTTCGACCTGGTTGTTTCCCCGCACCGTTCGCTGCGCAGCGCCTTCATCGCCCGGCTCAGCGGCGCGGAACTCCGGCTCGGATTTCAGTCGGTTTTTACCCGGTGGGCCTACAATCTGGGGGTGTCGCCGTCAAAGGGGGAGAGGCGACCCTACCGGAGGGAGATGGAACTTGCCGAGAGCCTCTGCGGCGGCCGGCGCCTGCCTCACAGGCCGGCTCTCTCGCCGGGAAGGCGCCAGCGGGAAGAGGTGAGGCGCCTCTTCACTGATGCCGGGTTGCGCGAGGGGGTACCGGTGGCGGGGCTGGTCGTCGGTACCGTGTGGCCCACGAAGAAGTGGCCTGTGCAGGCATACCTCGAACTGGGCAGGAGGATCACCGTGTCGCAGAAAGCGCAAGTGATAGTCCTCGGAGGCAGGGGTGAAACGGAGGAGGCCGCGGCCTTTGACGCCGAGGAGGGGATCGTCAACCTTGTCGGCCGCACTTCGCTGCGGCAGCTCCCGGCAATCCTCGAGAGATGCGGCGTTGTCGTCGCCGGCGATACGGGACCGCTGCACGCCGCCATGGCCATGGCGGTGCCGGTGGTTGCCCTCTTCGGCCCCACGGACGAAAGACAGTTTGAGTTCGGCGAGAGGGATGTCTGCCTGACCGTTGAGATCTCCTGCCGCCCCTGCAGGCCTCACGGGAGCAGAACCTGCCCCACGGGAGACTGGCGCTGCATGCCCGATATCGGCGTGGCGGCAGTCGAAAAGGCCGTCCTCGCCGCCGTTGAAAATACCGGGGCGTGAAGCGCTCCCTGTCCTCGCCCGGATATTTCATGAACTTCGTTGCGAGAGCGTGGAGATTACGTAAGATCAAGGGCTTTGCGCAGTTGAGCGGGTGAAGCTGTGCTGAAGCACAGCAAGCTCGTAAGATAAGAAAAGTCCTTGAGATTGCGTGATATCCGCGCTCGCAGCAGATGGCTCATGAAATTTCCGGGCTAGGCTTCCCGTTGTCTGCGGGAGGGGGAGGTATTATAATCCGGGAGCCCGGAAGATTTGTGAAAATGAGAGGTTACCGCGGCCCTGGCGGCGGCTGCTAAGTGAGAGGGCATGTGAAAGTACTGCTCACGGTGAACGTCAGATGGTGGAATGCCGAGGCGGCCTATGCCTGGGAGAAGGCGATAGGGCTCCGCATGGCAGGGCACGACGTCGCCATCCTCGGGACCCCCGGTTCTCCGGTGATGGAAAAAGCTGCCGGCGGCGGGTTCAGGACCTTTCCCGAAAAGGGGTTTAACACGCTGAACCCGATGAGGTGGTTCAGTGCGGTGAGACGGCTCAGGGTGCTGCTGAGGTCGGAGAGGTTCGAGATCGTGGACGCCCACCGTTCGGAGGGCTTTGTGCTGATGGCCCTGGCGGTGCGGGGGAGCGGTGCCGTTCTTGTCAGGACAAGGGGCGACATGAGGACGCCGCGAAGGGATCCTTTCAACCGTTTTGCTCACGTCTACGGCTGCAGAGGTCTGGCCGCCTCGGGTCGGGTGGTCGCTGAAAAGATGGCCGA
>JAUWCW010000125.1 GCA_030609125.1 Candidatus Rokuibacteriota bacterium | reverse complement strand
GTGGAATCGACGATAGCGTATATCCGTCACCGCCTGAAGGTGGCCGGGAGCGACCGGGATCTTTTCACGCCTGAGGCTCTCGATCTGATTCATGCCTACTCGAGAGGGATCCCCCGTCTGATCAACGTGATATGCGACAACAGCCTCTTCGAGGCCTTCCTGGTCCGGAAGGAGCTGGTCGACGCGGAAACCGTCGAGGGTGCAGCCACTGACCTCGGTCTGCAGAAGGTCTCATACGCCTCCGGGCTGGCGAGGAAGATCGACCCGAGGACACACCCTGTTCTCTCCCCTGAGAGTCTGAACGAGGAGGAGATGGGCTCGCTGGGCCTCATGGACGAACGGGAAGGCGGCTGAGGCCCCTCTCCCCCGCAAATGATCCACTCCTGGAGACAGCACGGCTTTGACGAACAGACGTATTAACTCACTCATTGCTGCCGGGGTTGCCGGTCTGCTCCTCACCGGGTGTGCCGCACCCGCAAAGCGCGCTCCGCGCCCTGAGCCGCCCCGTCCGCAGGTGGGCAGGGAGGCCCCCCCTCCCGCGCGGAAGCCCCCGCCTCCGCGGAAGAAACAGGCACGTCCCGTCGTGCGGGACGAGAGCCTTATCGCCAGAGCCTACGGGGAGGGGGACTATCCGGGAGTGGTGGAGGAGTTCGAGAAGATCCTGAGCAGGTACCCGGCGCACGTGAAGGGCGCGGACGATCTCTACTACCTCGGGATGTCCTACTACTATCTGGAAAAGAACGCCCTCGCCCTGAAAGCGCTCCTGGAGTTTCAGTACCGCTTTCACGGCGACCCCCGCGCCCCGGCGGTGCACCTGACGACGGCCCGTGTCTTTCGCCGTCTGGGGAATCCCGACCGGGCCCTGGACTCGCTCCGGCAGGCCCTCTATCTCGCACCCGACGCCGCCTTTCGCCTGGATGCCTGGGTGGAGAAGGCGGACATCCTTGCCGCCCAGGGCCTCTATCTCGACAGCCTCTCCGTTCTCGACGAAGCGTACCGGCAGTCCGGCCCGCCCGAGCGCGGTCAGGCCCTGGAGCGGATCAAGGACCTGCTTCGCATCATGCCCGTGGAGACGATAGTCCGATCGGTGCTGCCGGGACAGTACTCCTTCCCGGCAGAGGCGGGGGAACGAATCCTGGAAGAGCGGACGCGGAGGCGACGGGCCCGGCAGGAGGAACCGCCGCCGGGGGATCGGAAACCGGAAGGGGAACTTCGCCCCCTGGTGAAGATCGGTCTTCTGGCTCCGTCCACAGGGCGGCTGGAGTCGTACGGGCGCGAGGTCATCCGCGGGGCGGAGCTGCTCCTCGAGAAGGCGTCGGGGAAAGATTCTCCTTTCCGGGTGGAGGCGGTGCACATCGACGAGGGAACGGAAAGCGACGAGGAACTGCTCCTCGAGGAGGCGATCCGGTCCGAAGACATCCTGGTTCTCATAGGTCCCCTTCTCAGCGGCACCGTGGAAAGGGTGCTTCCCGTGGCGGAGAGATATTCCCTGGGGGTCTTCTCTCCCACAGCCTCTTCCCCGCGCCTGAATGGAGTGAGCCCCAACTTCTTCCGCAACTGCCTCACTCTGGAAAAGTCGGGAGAGGCCCTGGCCGACCTGGCCGTTGGCATTCTCGGGCTGAAGAGCTTCGTCATCTTCACCCCTGACGACACCTACGGGTTTCACTACGCCGACCTCTTCCAGCGGGAAGTCACCCGCCGGGGGGGCGAGGTCCTGGCCCTGCAGGCCTATGATGTGGAGCTTACGGACTTTGCCGGGCCCATCAAGGCCCTGAAAAGGAAGGCCGGCGTTCCGGACCTCCCGGCGGAGAGGGACGAGCGAAAAGACGAGGCCGAACTTCCCTTCGACGCGGTCTTTCTCCCGGGGTCGGCGGTGGAGACGGGGCTGATCCTGCCGCAGTTTTCCTTCCACGACATGGACGTGCGGCGGCTGGCGGTTTTCGGCGGGAGCGGGCTCAACACGCCCCGGTTTCCCGAGGTCGGGGAGGAGTTCGCCGAGGGAGTGATGTTCACCGACGGCTTCTTCGCGGGAAGCCCCAGGCCCGAGATCCAGCTCTTCGTGCAGCGGTACCGGCGCAAGTACGGAGAGGACCCGGGAACCTTCGCGGCCCAGGCGTACGATGCGGCGGCGATCGTTCTCGAGGCCCTGCGGTCGGGGGCCGGCACCCGCGAAAAAATGCTGTCCGCCCTGGGCGCCGTGAAGGATTTCCCGGGAGTGACGGGAAAGACAACGCTGATCCCCGGCGGGCTGCTCGAAAGGGACCCGTTTTTCGGCACCGTCTCCCGGGGACACCTGGTGTCGCTCGACCTTCTTCCGGGCGAGGTTCTCTCCATGCCCGAGCCTTCACCCGTCGAGTTCCTGCCTTGACACCGAAGGAGTTTTATTGATAATAATCAAGGCTGTGTCTCTTGTAACAAACCCTGCGTGACCTTCCCCGAAAAGGAGAAGAGCGTCCCTGTTTGAAGGAGCGATGAGAAAAGCATGAAAGTTCTGGTAAGCGATAAACTGGCGCCCGAGGGAGTCAAACTTCTGCAGGACGCACCGGGGATAGAGGTGACGGTCCAGACGGACTGGAAGCCCGGGGAACTCAAGGAAAAAATCAAGGACTACAGCGGCCTTATCATCCGCAGCGCCACCAAGGTGACGGCTGAAATCATCGAGGCCGCGGACAACCTGAAGGTCGTGGGGCGGGCCGGTATCGGTGTCGACAACGTCGACCGGGCGGCGGCCAGCAAGAAGGGCATTGTCGTCATGAACACCCCGACGGCCAACACCGTCACCACCGCCGAGCACGCCCTCTCCATGATGATGGCCCTGGCCCGGAAGATACCCCAGGCGACGGCGTCCATGAAGAGCGGCAAGTGGGAAAAGAGCAAGTTTTCCGGCGTGGAGCTCTTTGAAAAGACCCTCGGCGTCATTGGCATTGGCAACATCGGCTCCATCCTTGTCCGTCAGGCCATCGGCCTGGGGATGACGGTCATCGCCTACGATCCCTTCATCTCCGCCGAGAGGGGCAAGCAGCTGGGCGTGGAGCTGGTGGAGCTGGAAGATCTCTTCCGGAGGGCGGATTTCATCAGCACCCACGTGCCGAAGACCGACCAGACGTACCACCTCCTGCGGGCGGAGAACTTCGCCAGGATGAAGGACGGCGTCAGGATCATCAACTGTGCCCGCGGAGGAGTGGTGAAGGAAGACGACCTGGTGGAGGCCATCAAGTCCGGCAAGGTCGCCGGGGCGGCCCTGGACGTCTTCGAGAAGGAGCCCCTCGACCCCTCCAGCCCCCTCATCGGAGTCAACGAGATCATCCTGACGCCCCACCTGGGAGCGTCAACCGCTGAAGCGCAGATGAAAGTGGCCACGGAGGTCGCCAAGCAGATTATCGATTTTCTCACCAGGGGTGTCGTCAAGAATGCCATCAACATCCCCTCCGTCGATCCGGAGACGCTCGCCCGGATCCAGCCCTACATTGATCTTGCCTCGCGGATGGGGCGGTTTATGGGCCAGCTGGTGGAGGGACGTCTGAGCGAGGTGGCCGTCGAGTACAGCGGCAAGGTGGCGGAGAGCGATATCCGTCCCCTGACGGCGACCCTCCTCGAGGGCCTGCTGAAGCCGATCCTCGAGGAGATGGTGAACCTCGTCAACGCTCCGTACCTCGCCAAGGAGAGGGGGATCAAGGTCCTGGAGTCGATTACCTCCGAATCGGCGGACTACACCAGTTTCATAAGTATGAAGCTGAAGACCGACCGGGGGGAGCGCAACATAGACGGTACCCTCTTCGCCCGCAAGTATCCCCGCATCGTGGGCCTCGACGGGCACAAGCTGGAGGTCGTGCCGGAGGGGCACCTCCTGGTTTTCACCAACGAGGATCGCCCCGGCGTGATCGGCAAGGTGGGGACTCTCCTGGGAAACAACGGCATCAACATCGCCCAGATGCAGCTCGGCAGGAGCGCCCCGAACCAGGACGCCGTGGCGGTGCTGACCATCGACTCCGTCATGCCGGAGAACGTGATAGAGGAGTTCCTGGAACTCCCCTTTATCAAGAGCGCCCACCAGCTGGATCTCCAGGGCTGACGCACGCACTCTACTAATGAAAGGATACTCATGTCTTCCCTGATTGTTGTCGGCGCCCAGTGGGGCGATGAGGGCAAGGGCAAGGTCGTGGACCTTCTCACCGATCATGCCAACGTTGTCGTCCGCTATGCCGGAGGGCACAACGCGGGTCACACCATCATCACGGGATCGGAAAAGTACATTCTCCACCTCATCCCCTCGGGGATCCTGCACCGGGGCAAGAGCTGCTGCCTCGGCAACGGCATGGTTCTCGACCCGGAGGCCTTCCTGAAGGAGCTGAAGGCCTTGGACAAGAGGGGCGTGAAGATCGGCAAACGCCTCAAGGTCAGCCCCGACGTGCACATCATCATGCCCTACCACAAGACCATCGACCTGGAGTCGGAAAAGCTCAGGGGCAAGAGGAAGATCGGCACCACCGGCCGGGGCATCGGACCCGCCTACGTCGACAAGGTCGCCAGGACCGGGATCCGCCTCGCCGACCTGCTGGACCGGAAGGTCCTCAAGGACAAGCTGGAGCACAACCTCGCGGAGAAGAACTTCATCTTCAAGAACATCTACCACATTTCGACCCTCGACAGCGCGGCCATCTACCGCCGCTACCTGAAATTCGGCCGGCTCCTCGAGCCTTACGTCGCCGACATATCGAAGATCGTCGACGACGCCCGCGGGAAGGGAAAGAACGTGCTCTTCGA
Organism: Candidatus Rokuibacteriota bacterium; assembly: GCA_030609125.1. Taxonomy (GTDB): domain Bacteria; phylum JAUVQV01; class JAUVQV01; order JAUVQV01; family JAUVQV01; genus JAUWCW01. The sequence continues at coordinate 1,484 of JAUWCW010000125.1, read as the reverse complement.
GGGCGCCCAGGGGACCATGCTCGACGTCGACCACGGCAGCTACCCCTTCGTCACCTCCTCCAACGCCATCGCCGGGGGGGGCCTGCACGGGAGTCGGCATGGGCCCGACGAGTATCGATGCCGTCCTGGGCATCATCAAGGCCTACACCACGAGGGTCGGGGAAGGGCCGTTTCCCACGGAGCTTTTCGGCGATGTGGGCGAGCGGCTCCGGGACGGCGGCAGCGAGTACGGCTCGACGACGGGACGTCCCCGCCGCTGCGGCTGGTTCGACACCGTCATCGCCCGCTACGCGAGGAGGATCAACGGCTTGACCGGACTCGCCCTGACCAAGCTCGACGTCCTCGATCCCTTCAGGGAAATCAAGGTCGCCGTCGGCTATCGCTACAAGGGGAAGCTGATGAAGGAAATGCCGGCTTCCCTCGAGGTCTTCAGCAAGGTCGAGCCGGTCTACCGCACCGTCAAGGGGTGGGAAAAATCGACCTGCGATGCCCGCTCCTTCGGGGACCTTCCCCCCCGGGCGCGGGACTACGTCCGTTTCCTGGAGGACCTGGTGGAGTGCCCCTTCCAGATCATTTCCACCGGGGCGAGGCGGGACGAGACGATCATCATCGAGAACCCCTTCGGCATGTAGCTCGGCCTGCCGGCGGCGTTGACAGATAAGGCGTTTTGGGCTATATTTCCGACCGCTTTAGGGAGCCGCTAGCTCAGTTGGTAGAGCATCTGCCTTTTAAGCAGAGGGTCGTTGGTTCAATCCCAACGCGGCTCACCATTCTAGACGTCCCCATCGTCTAGCCCGGCCTAGGACACCGCCCTTTCACGGCGGTAACGGGGGTTCGAATCCCCCTGGGGACGCCACTTATCATCAGTCCCGGTATCTGTGGCTGGTCCACTTTGCGTGCTTCCTGAAAGCCCATTCCCGGCCCGGCATTTCTCCTCTGTATCACGTGTCACCGAGCACTCCAGGCTGCAGAGGCGCGGCGCGGCCGGCCTGCCTGCCTGCCTGCCCCTGACCACAATGCGGAGTGTCGTAAAATGGTCTTGACTATTTTACGACACTAAAGATAATGGACGTATCGTGAAACTGCGCAAGAGACTTTACGATACGCTCCTGGCGGAGCATCTGGCCACTCAGCGGCAGATGGCCTTCGTCAGCGGTCCCCGGCAGGTTGGCAAGACCACCACCTGCCGAGGTCTGGCGGATGAGTACCTCAACTGGGACAACCTCGATGATCGGGAGAGGATTCTCTCCGGGCCGGCCGGTCTCGTGGAGCGACTGAAGTTGAACCGGTTACGGGAATCGCCTCCTGTAGCCCTCTTTGACGAGCTGCACAAGTATCCCCGCTGGAAACAGCTGCTGAAGGGATTTTTCGACACCTACGCCGACCAGGTCCGCATAATTGTCACCGGCTCGAGTCGCATGGATACCTACCGCCGCGGCGGGGACAGCCTGATGGGGCGTTACTTCCTCTATCGCATGCATCCC
>JAUWCW010000305.1 GCA_030609125.1 Candidatus Rokuibacteriota bacterium | reverse complement strand
AGCCCGGACCAGATGAGTGAAACGACGATGGGGAGCACACCGCAGGCACAGAGGGGACTGAACATGCCGATAAGCGTGGCGGCGAAAATGCCCCAGAAGCCCAGTTTGGGAAGATGTTTTCGTGCCTTGACGTGAAACTTGTAGGTCCGTATGAAAGCGGCCAGCAGGACGCCGGCGACAAAATACCAGAAAACGTGGCCCAGGGCCCACCAGAACTCGCCCCCGAGGGCGGCAAGCTCTCTTCCGAAACCTGACATCACCTGCACCGACAGAATCCTCCGCCTGTTACCTGGCGCAATTCATGAGAGAAATACCCTGTGCGCGGGGTTTCGTTACCAGTCGCAGTCGGCACTCCCGTGGCGGGGGGGGCTCCTCTTCAGGACTCATCCTCTCCGCGGCGCTTCTGCTCGATGCTTGCACGCAGGCTCCGCCGCAGGTCGATGCGGATCTCTTCCGGAACATCCCTGTCGGGGCAGTGCTTGTACAGGACGATGGTGGTCTCTATGGTTTCGACATAGATGCGGCAGTCCTCACAATCCGCAAGGTGGGCCTTGATCTCGCTGCAGACCTGTTCCCTCAGGGTGCGATCCAGGTAATCGGGCAGGACGTCCTTGAGCTTGCCGCAGTCAAACTCGTGTCCGGGAACCTTAATGGACATTTTTCCCCCTCGCAAAAAACTTTGTCAGTTCGCCGCGCAAAAAGAGGCGGGCCCGGTGGAGCCGTGATTTCACCGCCGGGACGCTCACATCCAGGGCCCTGGCGATCTCGGCGTTGGAGAGGCCCTCCACGTCCCGCAGGAGAAAGACGGCGCGGTAGTCTTCCGGGAGGCGGCTGATGGCCTCTTCCATCTCCGCCCCCAACTCCCTGGTGAGAAGTTTGTCGAGGGGCTTCTGCCCCCAGTCCTCGAGATCGAGGGCCCGGTCCTCGCCTTCCGTTTGCCTGAAGGTGTCGATGGAGACCATCCGCCCTTTGTCCCGCCTGATCTTCATAAGGGCCTCGTTCATGGCGATGCGGTAGATCCAGGTGGAGAGGCGTGCATCGCCGCGGAACTTGTCGATGTGATCGTAGACTTTCAGGAACGTCTCCTGCAGGATGTCTTTGGCGTCGTCCGGGTTGCCGAGCATGCGCAGGGCGAGATTGTAGATCTTTCTTTCATGCTCCCCCACGATCCTCTCGAAGCAATCGTATTCCCCGCGACGACAGGCTTCGATCAGCTCCAGCTCTTCCGAATGCTTCACGTCTGCTCCCTGCTCCGGTCAGTCGCCAAGGACGGCGCCGGTGCCGGCTGACTGCACAAGTCTGGCGTAGCGGGCGAGAATGCCTTTCACCTGCCTGGCCCTGGGCTTCCTCCAGGCCTTTTTTCTCTTCTCCAGCTCATCGGCGGAAACCAGCAGGTCCACTTTCCTCCGCGGGATGTCGACAAGAATCCTGTCGCCATCCTTGACGAGGGCTATGGGCCCGCCATCGGCCGCTTCCGGTGAGACATGGCCGATGGCGGCGCCACGCGTGCCCCCCGAGAAGCGGCCATCGGTGATCAGGGCCACTTTCGCTCCCAGCCCCATGCCGACGACGGCCGAGGTCGGTGTCAGCATCTCCCGCATTCCCGGGCCGCCGCGGGGTCCCTCGTAGCGGACGATGATGACTTCCCCGCCCTTTATCCTGCCGCCCATGATGGCGGCAACCGCCTTTTCCTCGCTGTTGAAGACCCGGGCCTTCAAGGTCCTCTTCATCATTCTGGGGTCGACCCCGGACCGCTTGACAACGGCTCCTCCCGGGGCGAGCGTGCCGAAGAGGATCGCCAGGCCGCCTTCCCTGTCGAAGGGCCGGCTCCAGGGCCGAACGACTTCCTTGTCCGCGGTCTGCACGCCCTTGAGGTTCTCCCGCACTGTCCTGCCCGTCACGGTGCGCGCCGACAGTCTGATTCTTTTCCCCTTTGCCAGCTGGGCCATCACCGCCGGGATCCCGCCCGCGCGGTCCAGGTCCTCAAGGTGGTACGGTCCCGCCGGGGAGATGTCGCAAAGGCGGCGGGTCTTCCTGCTCACCTCGTTGAAGAGCTCCAGGGGCAGGTCGATCCCGGCCTCCCGGGCGATGGCCGGCAGGTGCAGCACGGTGTTCGTCGAGGCCCCGAGAGCAACGTCAACCGCGACGGCGTTCTCCACGGCGGCGGGGCCCACGATGTCGCGGGGCAGTAACTTCTTCTTCAGCAGCGTCATGACCTGCATGCCCGCTTTCTTCGCCAGCCGGCGGCGCGCGGCGGTCACGGCGGGGACGGTTCCGTTCCCGGGGAGAGCCAGACCGAGAGCTTCCGTCAGGCAGTTCATCGAATTGGCCGTGAACATGCCGGCACAGGAGCCGCAGGTGGGGCAGGCACAGTCTTCCAGCTCCGCCAGCTCGCTGGCGGGCATCTTGCCTGCCTTTACGCGTCCGACGCCTTCAAAGACGGTGATGAGATCGACATCCCGGCCGCGGTGCTTGCCGGTGAGCATCGGTCCTCCGCTCACGACGATGGCCGGGATATTGAGCCGCAGGGCCGCCATGAGCATCCCGGGGATGACCTTGTCGCAGTTGGGGACGAAGACCATGGCGTCGAAAGCGTGGCCGGTGCCCATGATCTCAATGGAGTCGGCGATCAACTCCCGGCTCGGGAGGGAGTAGCGCATCCCGGGATGGTTCATGGCGAGGCCGTCGCAGACCCCGATGACACCGAATTCGAGGGGGGTCCCCCCCGCTATCCTCACTCCCGTCTTGACGGAATCGACTATGTCCCTGAGGTGGGTGTGTCCGGGGACGATCTCGTTCCACGAGTTGGCGACCCCCACTATCGGACGGGCTATCTCCTCGTCCGTGAGACCCACCGCCTTGAGAAGAGAGCGGTGAGGGGCCCTCTCGAGGCCCTTCTTCATCAGATCACTGCGCATGTTCTTCTCCCGATAGATCTTTGAACGTCCGGACTGTCGCTGCTATCTTATTATTGTAACCTTGCCCCTTCCAACCTGCAATACCGGAATGAAGAACAGCCGTCAGTTATCAGCTATCAGCCTTCAGCTGGGCCAAAGATACAATAATCTTCACTTCCTGTTTTCTTGCTGACAGCTGATTGCTGATTGCTGATTGCTGATAGCTGATAGCTGATAGCTGATAGCTGATAGCTGATAGCTGATAGCTGATAGCTGATAGCTGATAGCTGATAGCTGATAGCTGATAGCTGATTCTGGCTGTTTCC
>JAUWCW010000203.1 GCA_030609125.1 Candidatus Rokuibacteriota bacterium | reverse complement strand
CTCGCCAGCTACACCCACCGGAGCGGCCGCACGGGGCGGGCCGGCAAGGAGGGGACTTCCGTGGTCATCATCCACACGCGGGAGATGCACAAGATCAAGGCGATCGAAAGGATCCTCAAAAGAAAGTTCGAGAGGGGCCTCCTCTCCACAGGGCGCGACATCTGCGAGAAGAAGATCCTCGACCTGACCGACAGGCTGAAGAGCGACGACGCCGATCACTCCCACATCGCGCCTTTCCTCCCGTCCGTCATCGAAACGCTCGCGTCCCTCAAGCGCGAAGAGCTCATAAAGCGGTTCCTGTCGCTGCAGTCCAGCGGTATCATGGAGCACTACCTGAACGCCCCCGACCTGAACGTACGGGAGCAGAAGAGGGACCGCATGGCCCGGCACCGCAAAAGCGGCCCGCCCGTCAAGGGCTCTCCCCGCCTGAAATTCACCCGCTTCTCCCTCAACGTTGGCAAAAAGGACGGCGTCCACACGACGCGCCTCATCGGCGAGATCAACGCGGCCACCGGCTCTTCCAGAATCAGGATCGGAAAAATAGAAATCAGGAACAACTCCGCTCTCCTTGAGGCCGACAGCAGGTTCGCCCCTCAGATCCTCGGGGCTTTCAGGCGCAGGATGATCAACGGCAAGCCCGTCTGCATCGAAATGGTTGCGGGAACAGCAAATAGCAGGATTGCGTAGCGGCGGCCCTTCCCCGGCTCCGTCAGTTGTACTCCCGGGTTTTGTGGAAGGATATCTCGGGGAACAACTCCATCGTGTGGGCCAGGGACCATTCGCTCATCGCCAGGAATGAGAGATGGCCTTCGTTGTCGAGGGCGAGATTGGCCTCGTTCCTCTCCTGGAACTCCTCGAACTTCTTGCGATCCTCGCAGCTCACCCAGCGGGCGGCGCCGTAATCGACTCCTTCGTAGACGGCGTCCACGTCGTACTCCGCCTTGAGCCGGGCCATGATGACGTCGAACTGCAGCACGCCCACCGCCCCGAGGATGTGCCGCCTTCCGGTCAAGGGCTGAAAGACCTGCACGGCGCCCTCCTCGGCCATCTGCGCCAGCCCCTTGTTCAACTGCTTCGCCTTGAAGGGGTTTTTCAGGATCACACGGCGGAAGTGCTCGGGGGCGAAGCTGGGAATGCCGGTGAACTTCAGCTGCTCCTTCTCGGTGAAGGTGTCGCCGATCCTGATGGTGCCGCGGTTGTGGATCCCGATGATGTCGCCGGGATAGGCCACCTCCACGTTGTTCCGGTCCTGGGCCATGAAGATGGTGGCGTTAGAAAGAGTGAGCTCCTTCCCGAGACGGTGGTGAAGGACCTTCATCCCCCGCGTGAACCTCCCGGAGCAGATGCGGAAAAAAGCGATCCGGTCGCGGTGGGCGGGATTCATGTTCGCCTGGATCTTGAAGGCGAAGCCGGAGAAAGGCTCCTCCTCGGGGGAGACGGAGCGGCTGGTGGTCTCCCTTGGCCCCGGCGGGGGGGCGAGCTCGACGAAAGAGTCAAGCAGTTCCCTGACGCCGAAGTTGTTGATGGCGCTGCCGAAAAACACCGGCGTCTGGCTCGCCTTGAGGTAGTCATCGTGGTCGAAGGAGTTGGTCGCCACCTCGAGCATCTCCAGGTCTTCCCGGAGCTTCACCGCCTGGGAGCCGAGAAGTTCGTCGAGGACAGGGTCGTCGAGGTTTTCGACGACGACGCCGTCACCGGTCCTGGTGTCCAGGCCGGGGCTGAAAAGGTGCAGCCGGCGACGATAGATGTCGTACACCCCCTTGAAGTTCCTGCCCATGCCGATGGGCCAGGAGAGGGGTGCGCACTCGATCTGCAGCTTCTCTTCGATCTCGTCGAGTATGTCGAAGGGGTCCGCCCCTTCGCGGTCGAGCTTGTTGATGAAGGTCATGACGGGGGTGTTGCGCATCCGGCACACCTCCATCAGCTTCTCCGTCTGGGACTCCACCCCCTTGGCGCCGTCGATCACCATGAGGGTGCTGTCCACGGCGGTCAGCACCCGGTAGGTGTCCTCGGAGAAATCCTGGTGGCCGGGGGTGTCCAGGATGTTGACCTCGAAATCGCGGTAGTTGAACTTCATCACCGAGGTGCTGACGGAGATCCCCCGCTCCTTCTCGATCGACATCCAGTCGCTGACGGCGTGGCGGGAGGCCTTGCGGGCCTTCACTGATCCTGCCATCTGGATGGCGCCCCCGAAGAGCAGGAGTTTCTCGGTGAGGGTGGTCTTGCCCGCGTCGGGATGGCTGATTATCCCGAAGGTGCGGCGGCGCTTCACTTCTTTCCTGTGGGCTGCGTTCACTCTCTATCCTTTTTTGTCCAGCGGGAGAGTATAGCCAAAGTCCCTTTCTTTGTACAGCGCTGGCGGTATCGCTCCTTTGCCGGTAAAATTCCCACCCGGCGGGGCAGGCGCCTGCGCCGGCAAAGGGGAAGAAGATGGCGATTGTGAGTCTCCGCGGCATCAGCGTGAGTTTCGGCGGACCGCCGGTCCTTGAGGGAATCAGCCTGGGGATCGATGCGGGGGAGAGGGTCTGCCTCGTCGGCCGCAACGGCGAGGGCAAATCGTCTCTCCTGAAGGTGATCGACGGCGACCTCCTCCCCGATGGCGGGCAGATCCTCAAGGGCAGTGGGATCCGCACCGCCCGCCTCAGCCAGGGGGTGCCGGCGAAGCTCGACGGGACGGTCTTCGAGGTGGTCTCCTCCGGGCTGGGGGAGGTGGTGGAGCTTCTGTCCAGGCACCGCCGGATCACCGCCGGACTCGAGAGCGGCGGCGGCGAAGCACTCCTGGGGCAGCTTGAGAGGGTTCACCACGACCTGGATGCCGGCGGCGGCTGGCGGGCCCACCAAAGGGTCGAGACCGTGCTCTCCCGGCTTCGCCTCGACGCCGACGCCGCCTTCAGCGACCTCTCCGGCGGCCTCATGCGCCGGGTGCTCCTGGCCAGGGCCCTCGTGAGCGATCCGGACCTGCTCCTCCTCGACGAGCCGACGAACCACCTCGATTTTGACGCCATCACCTGGCTCGAGGAGTTCCTCGCCTCCTCCCGGCAGGCCCTGCTCTTCGTCACCCACGACCGGATGCTCATCCGCCGGCTCTCCACCCGCATCCTCGATCTGGACCGCGGCCGTCTCACGAGCTGGCCCGGGGACTACGACACCTACCTGCGACGCAAGGGCGAGGCCCTCCACGCCGAGGCGTCGGAGAGCGCCCGGGCCGACCGGCGGCAGGCGCAGGAGGAGGTCTGGATCCGCCAGGGGATCAAGGCGCGGCGGACCCGGAACGAGGGGAGGGTCCGGGCCCTGGAGAAAATGCGGCGCGAGCGGGCGGAGCGAAGGGAGCGCATCGGCACGGCCCGCATGGAGCTGCAGGATTCGGAGGCCTCCGGAAAGCTGGTGGTCGAAGCCCGGGACCTTTCTTTCCGTTACGGCCCGGAGAAGGTCATCGACGGCTGCTCCATCACCATCCGCAGGGGGGACAAGGTGGGCCTCATAGGTCCCAACGCCTCCGGCAAGACCACCTTGCTGCGCCTCCTCCTCGGTGACCTTCAGCCCCTGCAGGGAACGGTGCGGCGCGGCGCCAACCTGAGGATCGCCTACTTCGACCAGCACCGGGCGCAGATCGACGACGCGATCTCCGTCGGAGAGAACGTGACCGGCGGAGGTGATTTCCTCACCGTCAACGGCCGCCGGAGACACGTTGTCGGATACCTCCAGGATTTTCTCTTCTCGCCGGACCGGGTCCGGTCCCCGGCCCGCGTCCTCTCCGGGGGAGAGCGGAACCGGCTGCTGCTGGCCAGGCTCTTCAGCCGCCACGCCAACGTCCTCGTTCTGGACGAACCCACCAACGATCTCGACATGGAGACCCTCGACCTGCTCGAAGAGCTTCTCTTCGAGTTCACCGGAACGGTCCTGCTCGTCAGTCACGACCGGGCGTTTCTTAACAACGTGGTGACCTCCACCCTCGCCTTCGAGGGGGGAGGGACAGTTCGGGAGTACGTCGGGGGCTACGACGACTGGTTGCGCCAGCGCCCTCCAGCGGAGCCAGGCGCAGGCCGTAAGAAACCGGGCAAGAAACCGCGGCGCCGGAACCGGGACGACAGGCCCCGCACCCTTTCCTTCAAGGAGAAGAGGGAGCTGGAAGGGCTGCCCGAAGAGATCGAGGCCCTCGAGAGGGAGCAGGGGGAACTCTACACCGCGATGGCGGATCCCGCGTTCTACCAGGATGCGGGAAAAGAAGTGGTCCGGACCACGGGCCGTCTCGCCGAGCTGGAGAGGCTCATAGCCGAGCGGCTCTCGCGCTGGGAAGAGCTCGAGACGATCCGGGAAGGATCGACCTGAGGAGCGAATCATGCCCCCATAGTTCATATTTGACAAATATGCATACATACTTTAGATTTCATACATAAAGCGAACCAGGGGGAATCATGAAAGCGAAAGTTGCTGAAAGAGGACAGGTGACCATACCGAAGGCAATTCGGGAGCGTCTTGGGATCCGGCCTGGGACCGTGCTGGAATTCTGTGAAAAGTCCGGGA
>JAUWCW010000118.1 GCA_030609125.1 Candidatus Rokuibacteriota bacterium | reverse complement strand
TGCCCGGATGAGTTTCCGCCGACGCTTCGCTGTGACAAGCGCCGCAGCCGAGGGCGCGGTGGGGCGAAGCGGTATATTCGCCGCGGTCGATACCGGGGGGAAGCGGCTCCCTACCTTCAGGCCCCTCGACCAGCCCGGGGTCGGTGTGGCAGTGGAGGCACGCTTCATCCCTTTCAGAAAAACGTTCCGCGGCCGGGAGGGCAGAGGAGTGGTCGGGAAGGAACAAAAGTCCAATGACAAGCAGAGCAACGAACGTACGCGGAAGAACATGGGCCGTGTGCATTTTTCACCCTCCCTCGTGGACCAGACACTCACCTTGCCGCACCGCGAATCCCAGCCTCAATCTCGCACTTCTCGTCATCCTGGCACATATTACAAGTATGGTACGAAGTGGCACTCACGCAGGGGACAGGTGCAATCGTCCCATCGAGTTCTCTGACAATCTCGCTCCTCCCTGTCCAGAAACGGCGCCGCCTTGAGACCGTATTGGGATTTCCTTGAAAGCACAAGCCAATATCCTATAATGTCCATTGACTATATATGTTTATTGATTATTCTCTGTCAAGACCACATCGGTCTGGAATTGTTTGAGAGCCGCTGCCATGGAAATCCAGCTTCTCAATGACATCGTAATAATATTCGGCCTCTCCGTGGCCATCTTACTCCTCTGCCACCGGCTCAGGATTCCGGCGCTGGTGGGCTTCCTCGTCACCGGCGCCCTGGCCGGCCCCTACGGGCTGGGACTGGTCCAGTCCCAGCACGAAGTCGAGATCCTGGCCGAGGTCGGCGTGATCCTGCTTCTGTTCACCATCGGCATAGAGTTTTCCTTCAAGCGGCTGCTCGAGATCCGCAAGGCGGTGCTGCTGGGAGGCTCGCTGCAGGTGGTCTTGACCACCGCGGGCGTGTACGCCGGGGCGAGGGCCCTGGACCTCCCCGCCAACGAGGCGATCTTCTTCGGCTTTCTCTTCTCCCTGTCGAGCACCGCCATCGTGCTTCGCCTGCTGCAGAAGAGTGGGGAGATCGACAGCCCTCACGGGCGAACGAGCCTGGGAATCCTCGTCTTTCAGGACGTCGTGATCGTCCCGATGATGCTCCTCACCCCTCTGCTGGCGGGGGAGGCGGGGAATATCAACGAGTTTCTCCTCGCCTTTGCCGTCAAGGCGGGGGGCGTAATGGTGGTCGTCTTTGCCGGCGCCAAGTGGTTCGTCCCGCGGCTGCTCCGGCAATCGGCGCGGACCCGCAGCCGGGAGATCTTCCTGCTCACCATCGTCACCCTCTGCCTCGCCGTCGCCTGGCTCACATCGAGCGTCGGCCTCTCTCTCGCCCTGGGCGCCTTCATGGCCGGCCTCGTCATTTCGGAATCGGAGTACAGTCACTACGCCCTCGGCAACATCCTCCCCTTCCGGGACGTCTTCACGAGTTTCTTCTTCGTGTCCATGGGGATGCTCTTCGACACGGCTCTCATTATCAGCCGGCCCGTGGAGGTTGCCCTCCTTGTCGCCGCCATCCTGGTCCTGAAGGCTGCCGTGGCGGCGGCCGTTTCCCTGGTTTTGCGCTATCCTGTCCGCACCTCCGTCCTGACGGGCCTGGCCCTGTGCCAGGTGGGAGAGTTTTCCTTCATTCTCTCCAAGGTCGGGCTTGAGTACGGGCTGCTCGAAGGGCGGTACCATCTCTTTCTTGCCGTTTCCGTGCTGACGATGGCGGCGACACCTTTCATCATGGAGGCCGCCCCCCGTGTCGCGGACCTGGCTTCCCGAATCCCCCTCGCCGGCCGGATCGGCCGAAAAAGGGGAAAGGGAGAGCCGGCGGTGAAGGCCGACCTGGAGCGCCATCTCGTGATAATCGGCCTCGGGGTCAACGGGAGCAACGTGGCACAGACGGCCAGGATCACCGGCATCCCCTATGTGTGCATCGAGATCTCTCCCGATCTGGCCAGGGCCGCCAGGGCACGGGGAGAGCCGGTGTTTCACGGCGACGCATCACAGGAGAACGTTCTGGAGCACGTCCGCATCGAGGCGGCCCGAGTCGTCGTCGTCGCCATCAACGACCCGGCGGCGGCCCGGCGGATAACGTCGATAGTCCACCACCTGAACCCGGGTGCGTGCCTCATCGTGCGGACCAGGTACGTCCAGGAAGTGAAGGAGCTCCGCAGCCTGGGGGCGGACGAGGTCATCCCCGAAGAGTTCGAGACATCCGTCGAAATTTTTTCCCGGGTCCTCTCAAGATACCTCGTTCCCCGGGACGAGATTGAAAAGCTGATCGCCCAGGTTCGCACCGACGGGTACAAGATGTTCCGGAACCTCTCCAGCGAAGCGACGCCGTTGATGGATCTCAAGCGATACTTCCCCGATGCCGACCTCATTACCGTGCGCCTCGACGAGAACGCGCCCCTGGCCGGCAAAACTCTCGCCGAGTTCCAGCTGAGGAAGAAGCACGGAGTAACAGTCATGGCCATCCGCCGGGGGGAGAGCACTATTACAAATCCCGGCGCCGATGTCGTATTGCGGCCCGCCGACATCCTGTATCTCATCGGCGCTCCCGACCTCCTGGCGAAGGTGCGCGCCCTTTTCAGCGGCGCGTAACTGTCCATGGAAGTCCACACTTTCTTTCTTCACCTCGTGGTGGTTCTTCTCACCGCCCGTCTCTTTGCGGAGACATGGGTAATTGGAGAGAATCCCAAGTGTTGTAGAAATGAGCCGAGACAAGGCTCTACTCTATGATCCAGACCGAGCAGCCCTGGGCCTGGTGTACGATGCGGTTGCTGACGCTGCCGAAGAGAAACTCCTCCTTCCGGCTCTTGCCCCCGCGTCCGAGCACGATGGTGCAGGACCCCAGCTTCCGGTGTTCCTCGAGAATGACGTCCGAGACGGTTGCCCCTTCACGGGCGAGGACCCTGGTCGCGACCCGCTCCTCCGAAAATCCGGATTCCGTGAGGATGAGACGGTAACGGCCGAGGAAACGTCGCGCTTCCTCTTCATGCTCCCGCCGCCAGGAGGCGCTCTCCGCCTCCGTCGCGAAGATGTCCTCCTGGGGCACCGCCAGGATGTGCAGCAGGGTGACCCGGAACCCTGAAAGACCACCGAGAAAATCGGCCACGTAGAAAACGGCCTTCTCGGAACTGGCGGACTGATCCACCGCCACCAGCAGGTGGCGGTCCCCTCCGTCCCTTCTCTCCTTGCTGCCGGTTTTCATTCCTCCGCTCCTTTCAGAGAACCACCGCCGAGAGATCCTCGAGCAGCTCGTCGGTCCTCTCGTAATAGACCTCGGCCGCCCGCGAGAAGCGCAGCAGCACGTTGTTGAGATCCTCCGACAGGTAGGGGTAGGCCTTGCGCAGGTTGACGACGCGGTTGCGGAAAACGATGTTCAGGTCTCCCGGCACGAGGGACTCGCAAAGTTCCGGGCGGTCCCGCCTCAAGTCGTTCACCAGCAGGTCGCCTCCCCCGGCGAGGAAGGCCAGGACGTTTCCGAGGCCGAAGAGATCATAGCCGAAGGGGTTGGATGGGCTGTGGAAGTTGAAATCGAAGTCGATCCAGCGGTAGAGGCCGGTCTCCCTCTCTATCAGTACGTGGTCCCTCCTGATGTCGCCGTGCTTCTCCCCCGCACGGTGCAGAAAGAGGATGGCTTCCACCAGCCCCTGAAAGTTCCTGAAGATCTCCGGAAAGGACTCGCGGTAGTAGCGCTCGTGATTTTCAGCCAGGGAGATCACGCGCTGGTGGAGGGTCTCCCCGTGGATGAACTCGATGATCCGCACCACGTTGTCCGCCGTGTCCCGGACGGAAAAGCCCTGCATGAATCCTGTGTGTCCCCTGACCCTGTCCAGGAGGCGCGCTTCCTTGCCGGGGCTCCTGAAAAAGTCGAAGGCCATGTCACCGACGCTGAAGGTGAAGTTCTCCGTGAAGCAGAGCTTTATGATCTTGACGTCGCCGCTTGCCAGGTCGATAGCCCTTTTGACCCAGAACTTCGGCTCTTCGTCGAGACCGAAGCGCCCCTCCCGCTCGTTTCCGCGGACCAGATAGTGACGTCCCGACAGCAGGATAACGTCTCCGTGCTCGATGTTCAGGAAGTTGCTGGTGTCCCGGACCACCCGGATCGTTTCAGGCACCCGGGTGTCGCCGAGGAGCTCCCGAATCCGCGTCTTCAGGGCTTCGGCGCCGGCCGGAACCCCGTCAGCCGCCGCCGGTACCGTTTTCGTCATATTCACCTCGACCTCTCAGAGACGCGACCCTTCCGCCGGCGTTACCGCCATGAGCTCTTCGACGCAGCCCTGCAGCGCGGGCGGAAGTCCCATGAGTGCGACATTGAGGAAACCGCGGGTGATGGCTGAAAGGGCCTCCTCTCTCGTCATGCCCCGGGACATGAGGTAGGCCACCTCTTCCTCGGCTATCGGTGAAATGGCCGCCTCGTGGCTCAACTCCGCCCGCGGCACCCCTTCGGCATCCAGCTCCGGCACGGCCCGCAGGCGCGCCTCTCCGGAGGCTATCATGCCCCGGCACTCCAGGTGGGCGCGGCAGTCGTCGGTGCGCGCCGTCAGCTGACCCCGGACCGTGATTGAAGAACGGCCGCAGGCGATGGCCCGGGAGAGGGTTTCAGAGCGGCAGGCCTTGCCCTCGAGTACGGTCCGGCTGCCGATGTCAATCCGGGAGTCGCCCGTCCCCATGACAATGGCCTGAAAGCGGCTCCGCGACCGGGCGCCCCTCAGGGTGGTGACGGGGTACATCTGGAGGGAGCGCACGGGCCTCATGAGGATGTAATTGGAGACGAAGGTGCCCTCCTCCTCGACCACGGCCGCCGAGCGGGGGCGGACGTCGATGCCGCCGGACCAGCTGTGAATCATGGTGAAGGTCAGGGAGGCTCCCCTGCCGATGTAAAACTCGCTGACTCCCAGGTGCAGGCCCTTCTTCGCCGACGGGTGCACGGCACACCCGGTGATGACCTGCGCCGTCGAACCTTCTTCGGCAATGATGATGTTGTGAACGTCCTGGATGCTGCCCTCCGCGGCGAGGAGGAGGCAGGTCTGCAGCGGGAGGTCGACGCGGCAGCCCGGCAGGATGCGGATGAAATATCCCTTCGGCGCCTGGAGAGCCGTGTAGGCGGTGTACTTGTCGCTGTCGACCGCCACCGCCTTCCACCAGTATTCCTCCGCCCGGGGATCCCTTTCCAGCGCCTCCGCTACGGGGGAGATCTCCACCTGTCCCTCGCAGGCCTCCCTAACGTTTCGGCAGAGAACCGAGTGATCGACCTGCAGGTAGGTGCCGCCCCGGTTTTCTTCGGAAAGGTCCACCCCGGCCGAGAGCGCCGCCTCGCGGAGGACCTGATCGTCGAGCTTCCGGGGGGGGCTCTCTCCGTGGGGTTCCGCCCGGTAGCGCCCCAGGTCGAGGTTCGGCCCCAGGGGCGCCGCCCGGTTCCGCGCCTTTTCCGCCCTCCCGGCGCACTCTTTCAGATAGACCGGCAGTGGCGGCATGACCGGCATCCCTCGAAGCCGTGCTTCCTGATGTCCTCGAAGAGTATCTGCGGATGGCCCCGGCAGACGATTGAGCCCTCCATGAGAACGTGACCGGCGTCGGCCGGGACATAGCGGAGGATGTGGCCGGTGTGGGTTACTATGAGGCCAGCCTTGCGGGACCGCTCCTTGCCCATGCCCAGTATGGAGCGCATGGCCTCGCCGACCACGGAGATGTTGTCGAGATCGACGCCCGACTCCGGCTCGTCAAAGAGTGAAAGCTCCGGCTCGAGGCACAGGAGCTGGAACATCTCGGAGCGCTTGAGCTCTCCCCCGGAGAGTCCGACGTTCAGTTCACGGTCCAGACAGGACCGCAGGCGGACCTTCTCCGCGAGGGAGCGGACCGTGCCGTTGCCGCCCGCCTTCGCCTCGAGAAGGGACTCCGCCAGGGCTTTCAGGGTGACGCCCCGCACGGGGGGCGGTTTCTGGAAGGCCAGCGCGATACCGGCCCGGGAGCGCTCGTCGGTCCCCATGCCGGTGATCTCCCGGCCTCTCAGCACGATGCTGCCGCCGGTGACGCGGTAGCCCGGCATGCCCATGACGGCCATGAGGAGCGTGGTCTTGCCGCTGCCGTTGGGTCCCAGCAGAACGTGAACCTCGCCCGCGCCGATCGACAGCGAAACCTCGTTGAGTATCTTTTTCCGCCCGACGACGACGCTGAGATTGCTGACCTCGAGGATCGGATCCGTCATCTGCCGCCACCTCCCGGGGCAGTGCAAGGATTTGTCGGAACTCTCTTCTCCGGCTGGAACCCTCTACAGTAAAGGTGCTAGCTCAGTCGGTCGCTGTCAAGCGCCGACGGCCCCCTGCGCTGTCCGGGCTGTTCCCGCGGGACCTCCGGGGTGTCTCCCTGTCCCCTCTTTATTTCCCCCTTTTGCAGACTTACCCTTCTTGTTACGTGGTTG
>JAUWCW010000319.1 GCA_030609125.1 Candidatus Rokuibacteriota bacterium | reverse complement strand
GGTTCCGGATCTCCGCCGCCGACCTTTGCGCGCGCTGAAGGGGACTGCGACACGTTCTCCCGGAGAGTCCCGGGGCCTTCGTTCCAGCCGCCTCAGTCCCTGGGGCCAGGATGAGCGCTCTGCACAACGGGCGAGGGGCGGCAAGGCGTGGAAGGCGCTGCCGCAGAAGAGGCCCGGCTCACTCTGAGGTGAAGCCCCTGCGGGATGTGCCGGGATTGGCCGAAGAGAGAATCCTGCAGAGTTCAGATCGGCAGGCTTTTCCCGTCCTCGAAGGACCGACCCCGAAGTTATCAACACTGACAACTCCGTGCCCGGATGCGGATCTCCACGCCTTATCGTTCCCGGGGAAAAACTCCGCTTTCCCCCGGCAGCACTTTTCCCGTTGCGCTTTCTCTCGCCTCCCGGCTCCATCCCTCCCGAGATCAGCGGGGACATTTCCATCTCAGGGCCCTCTCGATGGCAAAGGGTTTTTGCTTCCCCAGGGCATCCTCCGCAGGCTGAGATGAGCGGCACCAATTATCCGGGGAAAAGGATGCCGTCGCTGACGCGTGAGCCCGCCCTTGAATCCTGATATCTTCCCATCTTGTATACTCCGCCTGCTCACTCGACGCAGATAACCGTCTTTTCCCCTCCCGGCAACCATTGCTTCTGAATGCTCCGGGGGAGCACCGCAGGCACATCGACCTCGCGGGGTCTTCTTGAACAGCTATTCTTCTCAGCGGAAGGCCGTGTGCTCCTGTTCCAGTCACCGCGCCAGGCGCGCCTTCGCCGCTGAGATCCGGGACGGGCGGATCACCTTGTGCCCCCTCCCTCCATTTCACACCCCTGTCCAGGGGTTCTTCCCTCGCCGGGCGTCCGCACATCGCCTTCCCCCCGCCAGGGGAGCTCTGATTCGCCATCGCGGGGGAAAACAGGGCTTTGATAAGCAGGCGCGGGGGAGTATACTGTGTCTATGAGTGAGAAGAACCAGGCTTCTCCCGACAGTCCCGTAAACCGGTACTATCCGCGACTCAATACGGAGATTCTGCTCGCCTACCGCCCTGTCGGCGGCCGCCAGGATGAATCCAGGATTGTCAAATCAAGGAGCATAGGTCTGGGGGGGCTCATGTTCCAGGCTGATCATCCCCTTTCCGTGGGATCGTCCTTTCTCCTGGATCTGGTCCTGGACGAGAAGCACCTCAAGGTCAGCGCGAAGGTGGTCTATTCCAACAGGAGGACGGACGATTCCTACCAGATCGGGTTTGAATTCGTGGGTCTCACCGCGGACCAGCGCGAGCAGCTCATGAACTTGTTTCTCCAGGAGTACGACAGGGTCCCTTCTGATCCGCCTTGAGGGGTCGGGGGCCTCTCCCGCCGATCCACTTCGGCCCCGGGGATGACACTGCGACAAATCGGGGAAGGGCTGAACCGTTAGAACTCTCCGCGGATCAGTCGCCCGATGAGGGCACGGGCCTCGCTGTTCTCAGGATCCTCCCTCAGCACGTTTTCCCAGGCCTCACGCGCCCTCTCATAATTCCTGAGCATGGCGTAGACTTCGCCGATCTTCAGCTGGATTGCGGTGCCCGCAGGATCAATGGCGACACACTCCTCGTAATAGGTGAGCGACTTCTCCAGTTCTCCCAGGTTGAAATAGTAGTTGCCGAAGTACCTGCATTTCTCGAGCCTCTGCTGCTCCGGGTCAACGCTGACGCCCTGCCTGCGTATGGGCACGGACTGCCGGACCGTAACGGGGTCCTTCAGCTTCGAAACGGGCGCATCAGGAATGAGCCCGAGCAGTTCCTTGAGCTTTCTCTCGATCTGAGCCTTGTCCTCATCGCGGAAACCGGCCAGATGGTAGAGGATTCTTCCATCCCGCCCGATGATGAATGTTTCCGGTATTTCCTCGACCCGGTACTGCCGCGACAGGCGCCCCCCGGGATCCGGAAGGATGGTGTAGACGGGGGCGGTTCCGATGATGGCCAGCTTTTCAAGCTCTTCCCCGACCGCCGCCCTCTCCCTGCCGCCGCCCTCGATTCCGATGATCTCCAGACCGTACAGATTGTAGAAGCGGTACATGTCGTTCAGGTGGTTCATCTCCTTGATTGACATCGTCCTGTAGCTGTGCCAGAAAAAGACCACCACCCTGTTCTCCCGGGCCAGCCGCCTCAGATCCACAGGGCGCCCGGAAACGTCTTCGGCACTGAAAAAGGGGACCAACTCCCCCACTCTTCCGGCGGAGAAGACTCCCGGCACGAAAAGGAGGGCCCCGAACAGCAGCACCGCCAGGGCCACCGCCGTCACTCCCGCGTGTGATCGCATTCTCGTTATTCCGCCTCGCCTGTACTGTAAAACCGCCCCATTGAAGGATACCCTCCCGGACTTGTCAACACGGCTCATCCCGTTTTCGACCCCTTCGCCCTCGCGGCACCGTACCACTGCAGCTGATGAAAAACTCCCCTCAGGACCTGCACCTCCCGCCTGTCCAGCTGGGCCCGTCCCAGTATCCGGCGAAAAGACCGCATCATTCTCTCAGGGTTGCTGTCGTGCAGGTAGCCTGTCCGCAGGAGTACCTCTTCCATGTGGGCGTACATCTGCTCCATTTCGCCGTGGGAGGCTGTCGCCCTCTGCACAGGCTCCAGGGACTTCGTCGCCCCCGTGTCCGACGCCAGAAAAATCTCGTAGGCAACGATCACAACCGCCTGGGAGAGATTCAGCGAGCCGTCGCCCGGCGCCGTCGGTATGGTGAGCAGCCGGTGGCAGAGGTCGACCTCATTGTTGGTCAGGCCGCACCGCTCCCTGCCGAAGACGACGGCCGCTTTCTTCAACGGTGTGGACGAGGCTATTTCTGCCGCCGCCGCCCGGGGCGTGACCCTTCCCTGCCGGACGCTTCCTTCCCGGCGCGTCGTGCCGATGACGAGATCGAATTCCGCCACCGCCTCTTTGAGGCTTCGGTGAACCTGCGCCCCGGCAAGGATGTTCCTCCCGCCCAGAGCCATCCTGCGGGCGATAGGCGCCATGTGGTCCACGGGGTTCACGAGCACGAGCCGGCTGAGCCCCATGTTAGCCATGGCCCGCGCCGCGGCGCCGATGTTGCCCGCT
>JAUWCW010000300.1 GCA_030609125.1 Candidatus Rokuibacteriota bacterium | reverse complement strand
TGGTCCTGGGCTCGATGGCGACGGAGATGACCGGCTCGGGAAAATCGATGGCTTCCAGCCGGACCGCGTGGTCCAGGTCGCAGAGGGTGTCCCCCGTGACGGTGTCCTTCAATCCGACGGCGGCGGCGATATCGCCGGCGTAGACTTCCTTGATGTCCTCGCGCTTGTTGGCGTGCATCTTGAGGAGCCGCCCGATCCTCTGCCGCCGGCTGCGCTCGGTGTTCATCACCGTCGTGCCCGACCGCAACTGGCCGGAATAAACCCGGAAAAAGGTGAGCTGTCCGACGTAGGGGTCGGTAACGATCTTGAAAGCGAGGGCCGAAAACGGCTCCGCGTCGCTTGCCCGGCGCGTCACCTCTTTCCCCGTGTCGGGATCCACGCCGGTGACGGGCGGGACGTCGAGAGGGCTCGGCAGGTAGTCGATGACGGAGTCGAGAAGGGGCTGAACTCCCTTGTTCCGGAAAGACGCGCCGCAGAGAACAGGCACGAAGCGCAGGCGGAGCGTTCCCTGCCTCAGGCCCGCCCGGATCTGCTCATCCGAAACGGCCTCGCCGGCCAGGTACTTCTCCATGAGAGAATCGTTCTCCTCGCAAAGAGCCTCGATCATTCTGTCCCGGTACTTCCTGGCCTCATCCCGAAGTTCCGCCGGCACCTCTTCCTCGTGCCAGGAGGCTCCCAGGGTTTCTTCATCCCAGATCAGGGCCCGCATGCGCACCAGGTCCACCACGCCGCGGAAGCTCTCCTCCGCGCCCACGGGGATCTGAACCGGTACGGGCCTGGCCCCGAGACGGGCCTCGATCATCTCGAGCACCCGGGCAAAGTCGGCGCCGGTGCGGTCCATTTTGTTGACGAAGGCCACGCGGGGGACCCGGTACTTGTCGGCCTGTCTCCAAACCGTCTCGGACTGGGGCTCAACGCCGCCGACGGCGCAGAAGACCGCCACCGCGCCGTCGAGAACCCGCAGGGAACGCTCCACCTCAACGGTAAAGTCCACGTGCCCCGGGGTGTCGATGATGTTAATGCGATGGTCCCTCCAATGACACGTGGTGGCCGCGGAAGTGATGGTGATCCCCCGCTCCTGCTCCTGTTCCATCCAGTCCATGATGGCTGCGCCGTCGTGGACCTCGCCCATCCTGTGGGAAACACCGGTGTAGTAGAGAATGCGCTCGGTCGTAGTGGTCTTGCCGGCATCTATGTGGGCCATGATGCCTATGTTCCGGGTCATTTCCGGTGCGACAGCTCTTGCCATGCTCAATCCGTTGATTCCGTTGTTTCCGTCCTGTCGAGGGGGTCCGTCTACCAGCGGTAGTGGGCGAAGGCCTTGTTGGCTTCCGCCATCCGGTGAGTGTCTTCGCGCTTCTTGGCCGCGCTTCCCTGGCCCCTGGAGGCGTCTATGATCTCGCCCGCGAACTTGTCGGCGATGGTCTTCTCGTGGCGCTGCCGCGCGTAGCGCGTCAGCCACCGCAGTGCCAGGGCCATGCGTCTTTCGGGCCGCACGTCGATGGGAACCTGGTAGGTTGACCCGCCGACCCGGCGGGACTTGACCTCCACCACGGGCTTGACGTTCTCCAGGGCCTTGTGGAACACCTTGATGGGATCCTCGTTCGTTTTCTCTTTCACCACGTCCATGGCGTCGTAGAAGATCCTCTCAGCAAGGTTCTTCTTCCCGTCCTCCATGATGACGTTCACGCATCTCGTCACCAGCTTGGACTGGAAGATGGGGTCGGGTATCGTCTCCCGCTTGGGTACTTCCCTTCTTCTCGGCATTACTCTTCCTCCAGCCTCCGTTGTATATTCCCGCGCCCGCTGCCCGGGCCGGCTACTGTGTAAGCCCCCGGAATACAACGACAACTCATGTCAACCCCACCAAATATGCCCCGCGATACGTACCTGGAAAACGATCGTGCGGTCAGGACTAGCTCTTGGGCCTCTTCGATCCGTACTTGGAACGGGCCTGCTTTCTGCCTTCCACGCCGAGACTGTCCAGGGTTCCCCTGACGACGTGGTAACGCACACCCGGCAGGTCCTTTACTCTCCCTCCACGGATGAGAATGATCGAGTGCTCCTGAAGATTGTGGCCAACGCCGGGGATGTAGGCCGTCACCTCGATGGCGTTCGTGAGCCTCACCCGGGCCACCTTGCGCAGAGCAGAGTTCGGCTTCTTGGGAGTCGTGGTGTAGACCCTGATGCACACACCCCTCTTCTGCGGACATTTCTTCAGAGCCGGAGACCCCGTCTTTTTCTTGATGGGACGGCGCCCCTTTCGAACCAGTTGATTCAGCGTTGGCATATTCTCCTCACCTAAATACCAAAAGGCGGCAAAGCCGCCTTCTTTGCCCTAAGTTGTTGATTTCCCTATACCGGTTGCAATCCCCCGTACGGCGGTCCTGCTTGTACAACCCTTTTATTTGAACCGAGGAAGTTTACCGATCTTTTCTTTTTGTGTCAAGCTTTTTTTCTTTTCATTCTCCGCCCCTTCCCTGCCGGGAAAGCGCCGCTAAACCGTGAGTTCCACCTCCCGGCTTTCCAGGAGCTTCCTCTTTTCCGCCTCGAGCATCTTGTAGTAGGCGAACCCCGTCCCGGCGGGGATGAGCCGTCCCATGATGACGTTCTCCTTCAGTCCCCGCAGCCAGTCCACCTTGCCGCAGATGGCGGCCTCCGTCAGCACCCGGGTCGTTTCCTGGAAGGAGGCGGCGGAGATGAAGCTCTCGGTGGAGAGGGAGGCCCGGGTTATCCCCAGCAGCACGGGACGGCCCGTGGCCGGGCGCCCGCCTTCCTCCATGACCCTCTGGTTCTCGTCCTCGAAGACGAACTTGTCCACCTGCTCGGCGACGATGAACTCCGTGTCGCCCACGTCCTCCACGATGACCTTCTTGAGCATCTGGCGGACGATGATTTCGATATGCTTGTCGTTGATCCTGACGCCCTGGAGGCTGTAGACTTCCTGGACCTCGTTCACCAGGTACTTCTGCAGCTCCTTCACACCCAGAATGCTGAGGATGTCGTGGGGGTTGGCGGAACCGTCCATGAGGGGCTCTCCGGCGCGAACCATGTCCCCGTCGTGAACGTTGATGTGCTTGCTCTTGGGTATGAGGTACTCCTTTGTAAGACCCGCTTCCCCCTCGACGATCACCTTACGCAGGCCCTTGACGAAGTCGCCGAGCTCGATCCGGCCGTTGATCTCGCTGATAACGGCCTGCTCCTTCGGCTTGCGGGCCTCGAAGAGCTCGGCCACTCGGGGGAGACCGCCGGTGATGTCCTTGGTCTTCGTCGTCTCCCGGGGGATC
>JAUWCW010000297.1 GCA_030609125.1 Candidatus Rokuibacteriota bacterium | reverse complement strand
GCAAGCCCAACACAGTCGCAGGCCATTTATGCAATGTCCGGGTATACTTCGGACGGGCGGATGAAGATGCCGATAGCGGAGAGGAGGAAAACGATGTGGAGCGTGAGAAATGCATTGAGGGTTGTCCTGGCGGCGGGGGTGCTGGTTCTGTGTCCGGGCACGCAGGCTGCGCCGGCGGCGGAGGTCTCCGGAGTGACTCTGCCGGAGACTGTCACGGTGGGGAGCAAGGGCGCCAGGCTTCTCCTCAACGGCGCCGGGGTGAGGAAGAAACTGTTCGTCAAGGTCTACGTGGGAGCTCTCTATCTGGATGAGAAGGTCTCCCGCGCGGAAGAGGTTCTCGACAACACGGGGCCGAAGAGGGTCACAATGCACTTTCTCTACAGAGAGGTGAGTTCGGAGAAGCTTGTGCGGGCGTGGGAGGAGGGGTTCGCCGCCAACCGGGAAAAGGCTGAAATGGAGGCCCTCCGGGATCGGCTGGAGAAGTTCAACGGGCTCTTCCCGGCCGTCCGCCGCGGTGATGTGATACGGCTTGACATCCTTCCGGAGAGGGGAACGGTGGTAAGCCTCAACGGAGCGGAGCGTGGAGTCGTGGAGGGCGCGGATTTTTCCAGGGCCCTCCTTGAAGTATGGCTCGGCGGGAAGCCGGCCGACAAGGGCCTGAAGAAGGCCCTTCTGGGGCTTTAGGGCATGGAGAGAATGTCCTTCACCGTCTTGACCAGGTGAGGGGTCTGGATGGGCTTGGGAATATACGCCCGGGCGCCGAGGGCCATGCCATGCTTCATATCCTCTTCCCGTCCGTCCGTGGTGATGATGACCACCGGGATGTCCTTGTAGGTCGGGTTGTTTTTCAGCATGGCGAGGAGCTTGAGGCCGTCCATCACCGGCATGTTGATGTCGGTGAGGATAAGGTCGAAGGCGTGCTCCGGAAGCTGACGGAGGGCGTCAACGCCGTCCGACGCTTCCACCAGTTCCACGCCGGGCAGCTTCTTCAGCGCAAAGAGTATGAGCTGCCTCATGGTGGGTGAATCTTCAACGATCAGGATGCGGTAGTCAGCCAACAGTCTCTCCCGGCGTCTTCGATGAACCGCCCATTTTCCCCTGTTGTGTTGTTCAAGTGTAGCAGATTGTCCGGGCAGTTGAAACCGGCCGGGGAGAGTGGGTGGGCCGGATCAGGCGGCACCGAGAGATTCGGCGGGGTAGGGGAGAAGTCGGAAGATTCTCTTTTCCAGGCTGATCATGTTCCGTCTGGCCCTCTTCGCCGCCGTCTGCCCCTCGACACCATCGTAGCGCCGAAGCAGGTCGTCGAACCTCTCGTCGAGGCTGACGACCCTCTGGTGCAGGACACGCTTGTCACTGTAGGCGAGAAGCTCAGCGTCCGTTATCTTCGCGGAAGAGGCGGCGGGTCCGGGGTCAATGTGCAGGTCCACCAGGTGCGCCACTCGAGGCATTCCCAGGGCCCGCAGGATTTTTCCTCCCTCGACGGCGTGATCGGCAAGTCCCGCGCGGGATGAGGCTTTGGCGATGTCGTGAAGGAGCGCAGCGGACTCGACCAGCGGCACGTCGGGCCCGCAGGGGCAGGCATCCTGGAGATCGCCGGCAAGTTTCCTGGCCAGGAGAGCCACCTTCTCGCTGTGGCGCACGATATGGTGGGGTACGCTGTAGGCGCTGAGGACGCGCAGGCATTCTGCGGGCGTGGGCAGATCGGATTCTCCGTTGATCCAGAGCGCCGTGGCGGCGCGGGAGCGACTCTGCATGGCAGACGCATTCTAGGGTTTCACGGGAGAGACGTCAAAACATGATTTTTTCCTTGACAAGTGTGTACAAGATACGACACAGTACACAAATGTTCGGGACGCACGTAAGGAAAGCGAGGGAAAGTCTCAAAGAGAAGGACAGGAGTTTCTCCATGCGCCAGGTTGCGCGGCGCATTGGTGTGGAACCGGCCTACCTGAGCAAGGTGGAAAGAGAGGAGGTTTCTCCTCCTTCGGAAGGGAAGATCAGGCGCCTGGCGCTGGAACTGAGGGAGGACCCGGATGTTCTCCTTTCCATGGCGGGGAAGGTTTCGAGCGACTTGCTCGAAATAATTCGTCGGAGGCCGCAGACGTTCGGTCTGCTGCTGAGAAGCCTCGGTGAGGCGTCGGACAGGACTTTGAGGGGAATGCTCAGGGGTTTAGTTCGGAAAAGGTGATATCCAAATGACGGAGAGGAGGGAGAGAGGATGATTGAATTTCGTGAGGACGGACTTGTGTTCAGTTTTCCGGAAGTGCATGCGGAGGCGAGGTGCTCCATCGTTTTCCAGCGGACTCTCAGGCTGCCCGATGACAGCGGGCGGTACCCCGTGCCGCCGGGCCTGGGCCGTTTCTCCCTGGAGAGGGTCGAAGATCACGAGGGGAGTGTTCCGGGGGAGTGGCGGCGGGACGGCGTCTTCTTCCCCATGTATCAGTCCGAGGCGCTGTGGGTCATCTTCGTGGGTTGGTACCCCTTCGCCATCAAGGTGACGGTGGGAGATCTGAACGCCGTAACGGGCAGGAGACTGCGCGACGAAAGGCTGTGGAGACCCCAGGACTATATCGTCTTCCCCCGCAAGCCGTGGATGGAGTGGTTCTGCGTCGGCAACGGCCGGGCACGCCAGTTTGTCGCGATGCCCCTCGGCGATGATCAGGGCGCCGGCGGGAACGGGGAAGGAGTGACCCCTGCGGGCGACATAAGGATCACGGCGCACCCGATGCGTGCCGAATGCTACCAGGAGTACAGGCGGCGCCGCTCGGCACTGCTGAGCGATGGTGTGGGTGGTGTCTGGAACGGATCGAGTCTCGGGAAGCGGCTCTTTTCCCGCAGTGAGGAGCATGGTGACGATTTCGGCTACGGCTCGTGGGAGCTCACGGAATATTCGGGGTGCACGGCGTATCCGGTGAACAGCGTGGACTTTCTCTCTATCACCGGAGAGCCGCCCAGGAGCAGGCCGCCGACGGAGGCCGAGTACTCCGAGGCGGGACTGCCGTGTCTGCACCGGTACGGAACCGATGCGATCGCCCTGAATACGAGGGGAGCTCCTCTGTAAACCAGTGGAGGCGGTTGCGCTGTTTTGACTCGCCCGGCATGAAAAGGTAATATTCGCAGTCAGGTTGGCCGGTATGAGCCCGGGGAGGCAGGACTGCGGGAGAAACGGGCGGTGTTGAAGAGGATATGCCTCATAAAGGACGAAAGGCCCCTGTGGGCGGAAGTTGAGAAGTACCTCGGGGGCGTCAACGCCCGACTCCTCATTCTGTCGGGACAGCCCGACGGCGTCGAGATTGTCCGTTTCCAGCCGAACCTCATCATTGCCAATGCCCGGGCGCAC
>JAUWCW010000264.1 GCA_030609125.1 Candidatus Rokuibacteriota bacterium | reverse complement strand
TGCGAAACCTCCCGAGAACGTCTTCGTTCTGGTAAGAGTCTTTCCTCCCCAGGCTGACCCCAGGCCGGAGCTGGTCGCCTTCTTAGCCGGCGTGACGGTCTACGAGGCTCCCACGGAAGTGGTCGATCCGGAGACGGTTCCTGGGGATCCGGGGAATGTTCCTCCCGAGGAACTCCCGCCCGTGATCTAGCCCTGCCGGAAAAATTTCAGAAAGCGTCGCCTTCAGCCCGCGAAGGCGGCAATGGCTGCGCGCAGGGCTTCCGGTGTTTCCAGTTCGTTGATGCTCCTGCGAAAGAGACCCGCCCCGGAAAAGCCACGGCTGTACCAGGCGAGCGGGCGGCGCATGAGGATCACACCCCGCCTTTCACCGAATTCCACTATGTTCAGATCCAGGTGATGGAGCATCAGGCGTCCCACCTCGGTCCGCGGGAACGCCCTCTTCTCTTCGCCCCGTCCGGCACGCGCGATGTCGCGAAAGATCCAGGGGCGCAGGGCGGCACGGCCGATCATGACGGCGGCGCAGCCGGATTCGGTAAGGGCCCGTTCCACGTCCGCCGGGCTCTGCAGGTCCCCGTTGCCGACGATCGGCAGCTCTGAGCTCCGCGTCACCTCGGCCACGACTCCCCAGTCCGCCTTTCCCGTGAAGCCCTGCCTGGCAGTCCGACCGTGAACGGTCACCGCCGAGACACCGCTTCCCGCGGCAATCCGCGTTATCTCGGCGGCGTTGAGGCTCCTTTCGTCCCAGCCGGAGCGGATTTTGATGGTCACCGGCTTTTTCACGGCGCCGCAGGCCGCCTCGAGGATGCGCCCCACCGCCGCCGGCTCTCTCATGAGGGCCGCGCCGCTGCCTCCCTTGACGATCTTTTTGACGGGACAGCCCATGTTGATGTCGATGATGGAGGCCGATGTCTCCTCGGCAATGAGGGCCGCGTCCCGGAGGGTTTCCGGGCGGTGCCCGAACAGCTGAACCGCCACCTTTCCCCCTTCCTCGCCGGAAGGCAGAAACGCCCTCGTTTTGCGGTCCCCTCTCACCAGCCCTTCCGCCGATATCATCTCCGTCCAGGCCAGACCGCTTTCCATGGAGAAGGCGATGGCCCGGAAGGGGCGGGTCGTGATCCCCGCCATGGGCGCGAGAAAGACGTTGTTCGGCAGTTCCAGTCCGCAGAAACGAAACACCAATCCTGTCCTGATAGAAAGTGGGTGCCGGAGCCGGTCTGTAAGCCGAGTTCTGTTCCCCGGCCCTAGGGCCGGGGCGATGGCCATTTCTCTAGGGCGACGGTTGCCCGCCGCCTCAAGCGACCGAACCCGCTCCGCCCTTCCCGAAGGAAATCCGGACGGGCCGCCCTCTTCTCCGAAGAGAAGGCAGAGCCTATTTGGTCTTGCTCCGGGTGGGGTTTACCAGGCTTCCCCGGTCACCCGGGGAACCGGTGAGCTCTTACCTCGCCATTTCACCCTTACCCCGCCGCCGGGACGTCAAAGACGCCTTCGCCGACGGGGCGGTATCTTTTCTGTGGCACTTTCCTTCCCGTCACCGGGACTCCGCGTTACGGAGCACCCTTGCCCTGTGGAGCTCGGACTTTCCTCTCGTCCCGCGAGGGACCAGCGGCCATCCGACCGGCTCCGGCACCCCTCTTACTATATTACTCTTTCAGACTCTGATCAATGGCGCGGTTCGCCTGCTCGTCGGCCTCGGCGTTCTTTTCCCTGGGAACATGCGAGATGTTCACGTCGCCGAAATCGCGCATGAGGCGTATCGCCTCCTGGCAGAGCTTCTGCAGGTGCGGGGCCCGAACGCGGTAGCGCCCGTTTATCTGGTGCACCAGAAGCTCCGAGTCGGAATAGACCTGAAGGGATTCCACGCCCAGCTCGCGGGCACGCTGGAGGGCGAGAAGAAGGGCCTTGTACTCGGCCATGTTGTTGGTCGCCTTGCCCAGGTAGAGGGCAATCTTCTCAACCACGCCGCCGGAGGTGTCCTTGAAGACGACCCCCGCGCCGGCTTCACCGGGATTTCCCCTGGCAGCGCCGTCCACATAGGCCAGCAGCTTTCCGCCTTCGCCCCGGGCCGCGGGAGCCCCGGAGGCAGCCTCCTCGATCATAGCGCTCAGGCCCTCCCTATCCAGTCCGGGAAAGGTCTTCAGGACGTTCTCTACGTCAAGGCTCCGGGCCAGGGCTTCGAGAACCGACCTGCTGTCGGGTTTCATTCAGCCGCCTTTTCCTTCTCCGCCTTCCGGACGGAGTACAGGATGCGCTGGCAGTGGGAACAGGTCTGGATCGATGTTTTCATGATGACGTCGGCGTACTTCTGCGGGGGCACGCTCACCCGGCAGCCGAGGCAGAGCTCCTCCCTGACCTCGGCCACTCCGTCGCCCCTGAAGGCCTTGACCCGGTTGTAGGTTTCCAGGTTCTCCCTGTCTATCCCCGGCAGGATCTCCTCCCGGGCGCCCTCGCGGGCCGCGAGCTCTTTCTTCAGGACCTCCCCTTCCGCGAACAGCTTGGCCTCCTCCTTTTCAAAAGCGGCCTTTTCCCTGCCCACGTCTTCCCCGAGGGCCTTGATGTTCTTCTCCACCTCGCCGGTCTTTTCCATGAGCTCGAGAATCTTCTCCTCGTAGCCGTCCTGCTCCGTTTTCAGGTTCTCGATCTCCCCCAGAAGGGTCTGGTACTCCCTGTTGGTCTTCACGAGACTCGTCTGGTGGTTGAGTTTGCGTATCCTCTCGAGGTGGCCGTCCAGGGCGCCCTCGGCCTGGCGGTGCTCCTTCTGCATGGCACTCAGCTCTTCCCGGGCCGCGTCCAGGGCAGTCTCCGCGGACCGGAATTCTTCCCGCTTCGCCGCGACGGCTTTGGGGATCTTGTCGAGCCCCTTTTTCAGAACGGCGATTTCACTGTCAAGTTCCGACAATCTTATAAGGCTGTCCAGCTGTCTTATCACTACCTGTTCCACTGCTTCCCCCCGTGGGTGTTGTGTCTGCTCACTTGTTCGTCAAGGACACCGCTGTCCTTGACCGTTTAAAGGTGTGCACCCTGATTTTCTTCGCGTCTTTTCCGAGGCCTTTACGGAGCACCCCGGCCATGAGGTCGACGGCGGGCATCTCCGACCGGTCATGGCCGAGCTCGATGATTCCCATGCCGAGGTGTTCGGCCTCCAGCATCTGGTGGTAGCGGACCTCACCGGTGATCAACACCTCTGCCCCCAGCCGGGCGGCCTCGTGAAGGTAGCTGCCGCCGCTGCCGGGAACGACCGCCGCCCTCACGATCCTTCCCGGAGCCCTTCCCGAGACCCTCGCCTCGGCTCCGAAGCTGCGGGAGAGCTCTGCGGCAAGCCTTCTGATGCCGGCTCCGGCTCTCTTTCCGACACAGCCTATGCCGCCCTGCTCCGGAAGACGGAGCGGGTAGAGATCATACGCCACCTCCTCGTAGGGGTGGGCCTTCTTCATGGCCTCGATAACAGTCCGGACAGCCTTCTTCTCCACCAGCATCTCGAGGCGGTCCTCGCTCACCTTCTCGGTTGTTCCCTTTTTTCCGATGGCGGGCCGCGACCCTTCCAGAGGCCGGAACATCCCCTCTCCCTCTGTCACGAAGGCACACCGGTCGTACCTGCCCAGCGCTCCCGCCCCCGCGTCGGCCATGGCCAGGTGAACTTTCTCCCGCACAGCCTGCGGCACAAAGACGGCCAGTTTGAAC
>JAUWCW010000003.1 GCA_030609125.1 Candidatus Rokuibacteriota bacterium | reverse complement strand
CAGAATGATGCCCACCAGCAGCCCCGCCGAAAAGACCAGGGAGGCGACGTGGTGGTCGAGGGCAAAGCCGAGGAACCGCACGTACAGGTCCGTGAAGCGCGTCATCCCCCCACGCTTCTTGTCCTTTTTCGGGTCGTGCGTAACCCGCATGAAGGCCGCGCAGAGGGTGGGGTTGATCACCAGGGCGACAAAGAGCGACGCCGAGAGGGTGATGATGAGCGTCCGCGGCAGATAGGACATGAATTCGCCCATGATCCCAGGCCAGAAGATCATGGGGAAAAAGGCGCAGAGGGTCGTGGCCGTGGAGGTGATGACCGGCCAGGCGACCTCCGACGTCCCCGTGATGGCCGCGTCCACCCGGTCCTTTCCTTCCTGCCGGTGCCGGTAGATGTTCTCCACGATGACGATGGCGTTGTCGACGAGCATCCCCAGGGCGAGGATGAGGCTGAAGAGCACCACGATGTTGAGCGTGTAGCCGAGGGCGCTCAGGACGGCGAAGGATATGAGCATGGAAATGGGGATGGCGAGGGCCACAAAGATGGAGTTGACCAGACCCATGAAGAAGAAGATGACGCCCACGACGAGGAAGAGGGCGTTGAGAATGTTGTTCTCCAGGTCCGCCACCATGTTGCGGATGTCCTTCGACTCGTCGAAGACGACGGTCATCTCCACCCCCACCGGCAGATCCGGTCCCTCCTTCTCCAGCAGCTCCCGCACCTCGTCGCAGATCCGGACGATGTTCTCCCCCGCCCTCTTCTGCACCGAAAGCGACACGCTCAGACGCCCGTTGTAGCGGGAGATGGTCTCCACCTCCTTGTAGCCGTCGACCACCACCGCCACGTCCCGGACGTAAACCGGCCTTCCCCGGTCCTGGCGCAGCACCAGGTCGTTGATCTCCGCCGGGTCCTCGAACTCCCCCGGGACCCTCAGGAGGTACTCCGCCTCTCCCAGCTCCAGGCTCCCGCCGGGAATGTTGACGTTCGCCGCCCGGACCGCCCGGACGATGTCGTTGGGCGAGAGGCCGTAGCCCGCCAGGCGCCGGGGGTCGTACTCGATCCGGATCTCCCTCTCCACGCCGCCGACGAGCTCCACGCGCAGCACGCCGCGGATACCCTCGATCAGGTCCTGAAGGTCCTCCCCGATGTCCTTGAGCCTCACCAGCCCCACCTCGCCGGCGATGTTGATCTGCATGATCGGAAACTCGGAGGTGGTGATCTCCAGCACCATCGGCTCTTCGGCGTCCTCGGGGAGGTCGGGCGCGGCGGAATCGACCTTTTCCTTCACTTTCTGCAGAGCGAAATCGAGATCCACGCTCGGCTCGAACTCGATGGTGATGATCGAGGCCCCCTCGGCCGACACGGAGGTGATCGCCTCCACGTCGCGCAGGTTTTTCAGCTCGTTCTCTATCGGGATGGTGAGGAGGGTCTCGACGTCGCCGGGGGAGACGCCGGGGTAGACGGTGACGATGTTCATGAAGGGTATCTTGATGTCCGGGGAGGACTCGCGCGGCAGCGAGCTGTAGGCGGAGAGCCCCATGAAGACGATGATGACCAGCAGGACGAAGACCGTCGTGCGGTGGCGGATGGCGGCGTCGGAGAGGATCATGGCAGGGTCACGCTCTGGCCGTCCTCAAGGTCCCGCTGTCCCTTGACGATGACGCGGTCTCCGGGGTCGACACCCGCGGTGATCTGCACGAGGTCCCCGTCGATGATCCCCACCCGCACCGGGCGCCGCCGGGCCGTGCCGTCCTCGTAGACGAAGAGGAACGATTCTGTCGCCCCGCTGATGACGGCGAAGGCCGGCACCTTCAGGGCGTCGTCGAGCCCCTGCCGCAGCAGGCGAAGCTCGGCGAGCATGCCCGGGCGCAGGACGCCCTCCCCGTTCGGCAGGTCCACCTCGAGCCGGTAGGTGCTCGTCGACGGATCCGTTGTGACGCCGATGAGGGAGACTGCCCCCTCGATGGGCTCGGGCGACACGGCGGTGACGGTCACCGCCGCTTCCGCACCGATTCTCAAGAAAGGAACGTCCTTCTCGGGAAGGTGAAAGAGCGCCTTCACCGGCCGCACCTGGACGACCCGGAGGAGGGGGTCCTGGGCCTTGACCAGTTCGCCGGCCTCGAAGAAGGTGTGGTCCACGATGCCGTCGATGGGCGAGGCGATAGTGCTCCGGCGCAGGAAGAGACCGGCCTGCTCCAGGTTCGCCTCCGCCGTTTTCACCATCGACCGTGCCGCCCGCAGCGCCGCTTCGGCACTCCTCTCCCCCGCCGCCGTCACCTCTTTGCCGGCGCCGGCGGCCTTGACCCCTTCCCCGGCGGAAGCCAGATCGGCGGAAGATGCCTCGAGGGCCATCTCGAGCTCTTCCACCCGCGACTTCGGGGTCAGGCGCTCCTCGTAAAGCACCCTTCCCCGCTCCAGGTCGCGCTCGTTCTCATCACGGACCGCCTGGGCCTTGCGCTCCATCGCGGCGGCCTGGGCCAGCACCGCGTCGGCCTGCTTCGCCCCGGCGGCGGCGCTCTCCAGACCGACCTCCGCCCCTTCCACGGCGAGGCGGGCCTGGTCCAGGGCAAGCTCGGCCTGCCTCACCTGAAGCTCCAGGTTCTCCCGGTCGATGACGGCCAGCTTCTCGCCCTTCACCACCGCGTCCCCTTCCTCGACTCCCTGCCACTCCAGAAGACCCCCGACCTCGGCGCTGACCGTCACCTGGCGGAAGGGCTCTATCTTGCCCGGCAGCTCGAGCCAGTCCTCCACCCGGCCGGGCCGGATCTCCTCGACGGCGACGGCCACCGCCGTGCGCTGACCTGTCTCCTCGCCCTTCTCGTCGCCCTTGCCGCAAGCGCCAAGAAGGGCCGCCACGACAAGGGCCGCCACGGCAGTTCTCACTGCGAATCCCGAGATCTTCATTGCTGCTCCTCTTTGAGTAGGCGTTTTCGCTCCCGGTCGGAGCACAGACCTGTCAGAAAAAGTGAAATCAGCTCCTCCACCCGCTCTTCCGCCGAGCGGGGAACGGTTTTGCCGAAGAGGGGGAACGTGAGGCCGAGAATGGCCGTGAAGAGGACGTCGGCGGTTATGCCCGCGTCTTTGACGGGGTGGAAGACGCCCGCCTCGATGCCCGCCTGCAGCACCCCCTCGATGATCCTGCGCTCCTCCCGGCGGTTTCTCTCGATGGCCCTGAACACCTGGGGCATGTGGCGGCGATACTCCTCCCTCCCCGCCCGGTACTCGTGCTGGTGCTTCCGGACCTGCCGAAAGCGGGTCAGAAAGAAGGCCCGCAGCGCCTGCACGGGGTCGCCGGCGTCCTCGACGGCCTGGCTGAGCTTCGCGATCAGCGCCTTGCGTTCGTACTCGATGACCCCGGCGACGACCGACTCCTTGTTCGAGAAGTAGTTGTAGACCGTGGCCTTGGAAAGACCCGCCTCCCGGGCGATCTCCTCCACGGAGGTCTTGGCGTGGCCGTAGCGGGCAAAGAGCTTGCGGGCGGCGGCGATCACCCCGTCACAGACCGAACACTTCTTCTCGCTTGTCATCTTCTTCGCTTAGACGTTTGGAGTATAATCGTCCAGAAGTATACAGCCCCTTCACCCCGTGTCAAGTCAAATATCTTGATAATTTCCCGCGAGGGAATACAATGTCCCGAAACACGGAGAAAGGAGTGATATGGAAGCGAGGGATCCGAGAGAAACAACATAACGTCAACCACAATGGATGGGCGTGAGGAAGAGGGGTGAGAAGCCCCCGCTGCCCCGCAGCCGTAAAGGGAACGAAAGCCGCAGTGGCCACTGGTACGGGAGACCCCGCACTGGGAAGGCCGGCGAGTAGGAAGCCCTGAGCCGGAAGACCGGTCCATCCGGAACACCTCGAGGGAGGACCGCCATGAAGATCATCTGTGCCGCATTTGCCGTCTCTTTTTTCATCGCCCTGCAGCCCTTTCGGTCATTCGCCGCCCAGACGGACGACGCCGCCCGCACGGGGGAGCCTGAGGCCCGCAAGGCCCGGGAGATCGTCGTCACCGCCGCCCGTTACCGCGAGGGCATCTCCTCCGTCCCTTCCAGGGTGACGGTCATAACCGAAGATGAGATACGAAACTCCACCGCCCGCAACATCCCGGACCTTCTGCGGGGCGTGGCGTCCATCCACGTCAGCGACATCGCCGGCAACAACCGGCACTTCACCGTCGACCTTCGCGGCTTCGGGGAGACCGCCGCCCTCAACACCCTCGTCCTCGTCGACGGCAGGAGGGTGAACCAGGCGGATTTGAGCGGCACGGACTGGACGCTCATCCCCCTGGAGAGGGTGAAGCGCATCGAGATCCTTCACGGCGGCGCCGGCAGCGTCCTCTACGGCGACAACGCCACCGGCGGCGTGATCCACATCATCACCCGCGAGGCGGGCCCGACTGAGGGCGGCGTCAGCGCCGTCGCCGGAAGCTACGACACCTTCAAGGGGCTGGCCTATGCGGGGGGAAGCTGGAACGACCTTGCCGGCTCCTTCGCGGTCAAGTACCTGACCTCCGACGGCTACCGCGACAACAGCGGCAACGAGGCGACGGACCTGGACGCGAAACTCTCGTACACGCCCGCCGAAGACCTCTCCCTGTACCTGGGCGGGCGGTATCACCGCGACGACGCCGGCCTTCCCGGCGCCATCAAGGAGAGCGACTTCGCCGCCGGGACGCAGCGGCGCGAGACGATCCACCCCGACGACTTCGTCGAAGTCGAGGACTACGCCGTGGAGGGGGGGGCGGAGTACGCCTTTCTCAACGACAGCCTCTTCAAGCTGGACCTCACCTGGCGCAGCCGCGACGCCCTCTCCTTCGCCTCCTACGTGGGCGGCAACTTCACCGGCGACACCGTCATCGACACGGTCATCGTCTCACCCCAGTTTATCTTCCACAGCGCCCCGCGGGGCATGAACAACACCCTGACCCTCGGCTTCGACTACCACGGCGACAGGGAGGACATCACCAACGAGTCGATCTTCTTCGGGGAGGAGACGGGGGGAATCTTCAAGCTCGAAAAGGACAACTACGGCCTCTACGTCCAGGACGAGCTGGAGCTGAAGCCGGGCCTTTACCTCTCGGGGGGATACCGCTACGACTGGGCGGACTTCTCCTTCAGCCCCGGCGGCCCCGACAGCCCCGACGGCACGGGCATGGACGAGAACCTCTTCATGGCCGGGGCGAACTACACCTACCGCGGCAGGTCCTACACCTACTTCAGCTACTCCAGGAGCTTCCGCTACCCCGTCCTGGACGAGATCTTCAACTTCTTCACCAGCACCATCACCACCGACCTCACCGCGCAGACGACGGACAGTTTCGAAGTCGGCTTCCGCCACTACCTCGGGGAGAAGAGCTACCTCCACCTCAACCTCTTCGCCTCGTCGACGGAAGACGAGATCTACTTCAACCCCGCCGCCTTCACCAACCAGAACCTCGACGGCGACGCCCGGCGCAGAGGTGTCGAGATATCCTTCGACGCCGCCCCCCGGCCGTGGCTGGGGCTGAGCGGAAGCTACGCCCATATGGCATCCGACATCGACGGAGGCGCCTTCGACGGGAAAGACGTACCCAACGTGCCGGAAAACAAGGCCGTCCTGCGGGCGCTCTTCTTCGCCGGCCGGGGGATAACGGCCGTCGTCGAGGGGATCTACGTCGGCGAGCGCCTCTTCGTGGGGGACTTCGGAAACGACTTCGACAGGCAGGACGACTTCTCGGTCCTGAACCTGAAGCTCGAATACGCGTGGAAGAGCCTCGTTGCCCACGTCACCGTCAACAACGCCACGGACGAGAAGTACTCCGAGTACGGGGCGCTGGGGGGCTTCCCGGTGGAGAGGGGCTTTTTCCCCTCGCCGGAGAGGAACTTCTCGGCGGGGCTTTCTATCGCCTGGTAGGGGTATCCTGCATTCGGCGGATATGGGGTGTCACTAGCCGGCAAGGGGCACGGTGAAAGAGACGGCGGTGCCTTTTCCCGGTTCGCTCTCCACCCTGATGCCGCCGCCGTGACTGTCGACAATATGCTTCACGATACTCATGCCGAGCCCCATGCCGTCCCTGGCGGCACTCGAATTGTCCGCCCGGTAAAACTTGTCAAAAACCTTCCCGATCTGCTCCGGGGTCATCCCGATCCCCTCGTCGGTTACGGTGATCCGGTAGTAACGCCCTTCCGCGCTGCCGCCGACCGCAATCTTCCCGCCGTCGGGTGAAAACTTGATCGCGTTGCCGAGCAGATTCTCCAGGACCTGCACAATCTTGTTCCGAACACAATGAAACAGGGGTGCCTGACAGCGGGATCAGAGAGTGAGACGGGGAATTGGGGGGAAGGCGCCGTAGGGGCCGCCCCGGCCGAAGAGCTCCTCGGCCTTTTCCCGGTCCATGGGGGTGTCGACGTCGACCCACGTGACGCCCTCGAGGGCGACCCCGGCCAGGATCTTCGCGCCGATGAGCCGCTGCATGCCGGCGGTGACGCTCCTCTGCTCCGGCTCCTTGACCTCCCTGAGGGCGTCGAACACCCTCTCGTCGAGGAGAAAGCAGCCGGTGTCGACGGCATCCCAGCGGGCGAGCTCCTTGCCGATGGAGGTTATCCTCCCCTCGCCGAGGCGGACCTTGGTGGAGTCCCCGTCGTCGGTGTAGACCGGATCGGCGTCGACAAGAAGGCGCGGGCAGCCCCGCGGCGCCGCGCCCGGGTGGGCCAGGCGGGCGAGAACCGGCTCGCCGAAGAGGTGGTCCGACATCTGGAGGAAGAACGGTCCGTTCACAAATGGCTCCGCCGCCAGGAGGGAGACGCCGTTGGGCAGGTGGTACTCGGGGTTGACCGCCACGGTGACTTCCAGCGGAAGGCCGCCCCCCTCGAGGTGCGTCCGCACCGCGCTGCCGCTGTTGCCGACGACGACGATCGCCTCTTCACACCCGGCGGCGGCGGCCTGGGCGATGGCGTACTCGATGAGGGGCCTCCCGAAGACGCGCATCAGCGGCTTGGGCGTTCCGTGGTCCGGGCTTCCGAGGCGCTCTCCGAAGCCGGCGGCGAGGATAACCGTCTGGCGGGGACGCTCCGCGGATTCTTTCACGGAGAGAGGGGGCCTACCGGCTGACGCCGGTTTTCTCCGGAACCGGCGCCGCGGACGCCTTCGCGTTGGGGACGGCGCTGACCATGGTCCCGAACTCGTTCAGCTCCTCCAGGCGGCAGCTCCAGACCAGCTTGCCGTCGTGGACGGTCACGTCCGGGCAGGCGTCGCACATGTCCTGCCGCCCGTCTTCCTCGATGTTGACGGGCTGGATGATCATGAAGGTCTGGATGTGGGCGGGGCGCAGGAGGTTGGCGGGGTTTGTCAGCATCCTTCCCAGAAGGCGCAGAAAAATGCGCCGCATCCTTCCGTCGAAGAGGCCCGTGAGGAAGGAGACGCTCTTGCCGCGCCGGCAGACCTTCGGCGAGGTGTAGGAGAGGTACCGTCCGTGCAGCATGTGGTTGAGTGTCTGGGCGATCTCCATGAAGCGGGGGGAGACGTACCCCACCGTTTCCCCGCCCTGCACGATGCGGTTGGCCACGAGCCACTTGAACGATTCGGGGTTGGCCGTGCCGTTCAGGTACGCCGCCGGCTCGTAGAGGGGGTCGGCGGAGCGGATCGCCTCCACCACGTCCGGGGCGTGCAGCTTCGACGCCCCGCCCCAGTCGGAATCCTTGTAGGTGTCGCCGAAGCTGACCTCCCTGCCGCCGGCGAAGAATTCAAACTCCCCGGTGAGGACGGGGGAGCGGAAGAGGATAAAGACCATGGTTTGAACGATATCGGCGTGCCTGCCCGCCCACTTCACCATGGCGGGAACCTCGCTCAGGGTCTTGTCGGTGATCGTCGCGTTGAACGAGCAGGCGATGCCGCCCGCGTCGGCGAGCATCCGGGCGTAGTGGAGGCGGACCTCGTTGAGCTCCGTCTCGGTCGTCGCCTTCACGCGGGGCCGCTTCTGGCTGGTGTCGATGTGGAAGGTGAAGCCGTAGACGCCGGCCTTCTTCAGCTCCTTCAGCAGGGGCTCGTCGAGGGCCACGCCGTTGCTGTTGACGATGGGCTTCCACCCCATCTCCCTGACCATGCGGACGATCTCGACGATCTCGGGGTGCACCAGCGGCTCTCCGCCGGCGATGCTGATGCAGTCGCTCTTGCGCAGCCGGCGGAAGACCTCCAGGTCGGCGCGCACCTCGTCCAGGCTCTTGTGGCTCGCCGTGTCCTTGCGGTAGCACCCCTCGCAGCGCAGGTTGCACTTCGTCGTCGGCTCCAGCCAGGAGATGATGTTGTCCGTCAAGCTCCAGGGGAGCCGGTAGCAGTCGTTATGGGAAATGGTCTTTGACATGGGGTGATGATACTACACAAGCGCCATCGCCCTGTCATCCCGAGGAACCGGGGTCAGGCACTGACCCCTCTGCCAGCAGGCCGATCTCTTCGATGGTGCGCCTGTTGGTCCCCGCCTGGCGCCGGACAAGCCACAGCATGGCGAGATTGAGAGAGAGATCGTAGATGAGGTACCAGCCCATACCGAGCAGCCCCCAGAAGGAGCCGGTCCAGACCGGCAGAAACGCGGACAGGATGATGCCGATCTTGTGTGAGTTGGGAGCCAGCAGGGACCATCCCTTCAGAGACGGGCGCTGGCTGCGCTCATAGATCCGGGCCAGTTCTTTTTCTCTTCCCGGGTTCTTCCCGATCCAGTCGATGACGAAACTCTCCAGCCTCGCCGTGGTGGCGAGGACCGCTCTCTGCTGGCGGTAGTACTGGATGTGCAGGGTGTGAAGGAGGCGGGCGAAAAAGGTCCCCTCCCTCGCCGCCGCCTGCTCCACCCGGAGCGGGTTGGAATCGACGATGTCCCGCTTGCCGTGAACGGCGTAGATGTAGAGGGTTCGCTGAAACTCGGTGAGGGAGCTCTGCAGGGAGTGCGTCCAGACCGCCGCGGCGGCGAGGGCGGCGATGAGAAGCTGGTGGTCGCCGATCCTCTTCCAGCAGCTGAGGACGATGGCGACGTAGATCCCGAGAAAAGAGAGGCTGTCGCAGAAGCCGTCGATAAGCCGGCCCATCTCGGAGGTGCGCCCCGTCACCCGCGCCAGCTGTCCGTCGGCGCTGTCCAGGGCGGAGTGCAGGAGAAAGAGAAAGGCCGCGGCGACGGCAGCAACGGCGTCGCCCCCGACGCTGTTGGAGCGGTAGTAGAGCCACGCCGTCCACCAGGCGGCCGCGACGGAGAGAAAGGAGACCATCGTCGGCGTCACGGGGGTGTGGCGGAAGAGCTGAACGAAGAGATAGCCCAGGGGCCGGATGAGGTAGGTGTCCCCCACCTCCTCGATGGCCCTCGGCTTCGCCATCCTGCGGTAGTCTTCGATGAATGTGCCCACGCGCGCTCCTTTGCTCCTGGTCTCTATTCGGGCCGGCGGCAAAAGGGCAACACTATAGCACAGCGGCCGGGGCGCTCACGCGCGGCGTTCCCGAAGGAGCCGCTCGTAGGTTTCCTGGAGCTTCGCGATCTGCCCCTCCAGGGAGAACCTCCGCACCACCCCCGCGCGGGCGCGGCGCGTGACCTCTTCTCTTCTCTCCCGGTCTTTTCCCAGCGCGATCAGCTCCCCCAGGGCGCGGGCGGCGTCCCCCGTGTCGGCCGCCGAAAAGGAGATGCCCGTCTTCCCCCCCTCGACGAGCCCGTCGTTGTCGCCTTCAGTGGAGAGGGCCACCGGCGTGCCGCAGGCCTGGGCCTCGATGACGACGTTCGAGAGGCCCTCGTAGGTGGAGGGCTGAAAGATCCCGTCCAGCGCGTTGTAGAGGGGGACGACGTCCCGGACGGGATCGTGAAAGCGGCAGAGGCCGTCGAGCCCGAGGGCGCCGCACCGCTCCCGGACCCTGCGCGCGTAGCCCGCATCGTACTCCCTGCCGACGAAGAGAAAGTCCACGTCCTCCGCGAGCCGGCCGCCGTCCTTGAGGCGGCGCAGCGCCTCCAGGGCGGCCAGCTGGTTCTTCTGGGGCGCAATCCTCCCGATGGAGGCAAAGCAGCGCCTGCCCTCGCCGATGCCGAAGCGGCGGCGGGCCGCCTCCCTATCCTTTTCCTCCAGGGGGCGGAAGAGGCCGGTGTCGAGGAAGTTGTGCTGGACTTCCACCTCTTCCGGACGGTAGCCGGAGCGCTCCACCAGCTCCCGGCGCGTCCCCTCGGAGTTGACGATGGTGAGGCTCTGCCTCGATCGCAGCAGGCGGTACACCACGTCGTTCACCCGGCTGCCCGTGGCGCTCCTGACGGAGAAGATGAGGACCGGAAGCCGGGCGAAGAGGCTGGCGAGCCCGCCGATGTGGTTCGCCTTGCCGCCGAAGAGGTGGACGATGTCGGGCTCGAGGGAGCGGAAGAGCCCGGCCATCTCCACCCAGCTGCGCGGCCCGACCCCCCTTCCCCGGTTCAGGAGGCGGGCCTCGACCCTGTCGCTCTCGAAGAGGTCGGTGAAGAACAGGTCCCGGCCCCGCAGGACCGCCAGGTGCAGCTCGAAGCGCTCCGGGTCGAGGTGGTTTACAAGGTAGTGGATCTGCCGGCCCACCCCGCCCTCGTTGAGGTACTCCGTCCCGATGAGGAGCCTCACCCTGCCCGCTCTATTCATCGCCGGGCCGCTTTCTCCTCAGCCTGACGGCGCCGAGGACGAAGTCCCACTCTTCCCGCCCGCACACACCCATCCTTGCGGAGACGAAGGCGAAGGCGGCGGCGTAGACCACCGTCTTCCACGCCAGCGCCGCGCCGGCGGAAAAGTCCGTCACGACGCCGAGGAAGACGGGGGCGGCGGCGGCCAGAAGCGCGGCGGCCAGGACGCGGCCGTAGAACCGGTACGGGAACACCTCTTTCAGTTTCACATCCAGCCCGTGGCCGATCTTGACGAGGACGTACACCCAGGTGACGGCGTTGGCGATGAGGGTGGAGAGGGCGGCCCCCGCCATGCCGATCCAGAGGACGAGGGGGACGCACAGCACGAGGTTGACGGCGATGGTGAAGAGCGCCCAGAGCGTGACGACCCGGGTCCGGTCGATGGCCTTGAGGACCGCGTCGTAGGCGGTCACCCGCTGCAGGAGGATGAGGGTGTAGATCTGGAAAGGGAGCACCGCGTTGAGGTACTTCTCCGTGAAGAGAAGGACAATGAGGTCCCTGGCGATGACGAGGAAGAGGACCACCAGGGGCAGAACGATGACGGAGACCTTCTCGATGGCTTCGGTCCAGGCCGAGAGAAGATCCTTTCGGCGCCCGTCGAGGTAGGCCGAGACGAACTGGGGCATCATCACCGCCGCCACGGCGTTGGCGACCATGGGCACCAGGGGGATCTCCCAGGAGCCGACGCTGTACTCGGCGAAGGCCGCCATGGGAAGGAAGTACATGACCACGTACTTGTCCACCACCTGGTTGAGCTTCCAGACGAACTGGGCGAAGCCGAGGGGAAGGGAATAGTCGAAAACGCTCCTCATCGTGCCCGCCGGAAGCGCCTCCATGGCGCGGCCGAAGTGCCGCAGGAAGACGGCGGTGCAGACGGCGAGGCGAAACGCCCCGTAGGCGACGAGGCCCCAGGAGACCGTCACGAGGGGCTGTCCCAGCAGGACCGGCGCCGCCAGCCCCGCCACCAGGGCGCTGCTGAACATGATGTTCAGCCACGCCGCCTCGCGCGCCCGGTCGGTGGCGATGAGCACGTGGGTCACGGGAAAGGTGGGAAGCTCCAGCAGCGGCAGGAGCGTGAGGGGAACGAAAAGGTGCAGCACGTCGTGCCCCCGGCGGTCGGCGACGAGGGCTATGCCGATGAGGACAACCGAGGAGCCCAGGCCGAGGAGAAAGAGCAGCCGCGCCACGAGCAGGACGAAACGCCCCCGCGAGCCGCGAGGGAGCTTTTCAAAGAAGAAGTAGACGCTCTCGGGGAGCCCGATCTGGGCGAGGCCCGATACGGCGATGTAGGTGAGGAGGACGAAGCTGAGCGCCCCGAAGTCGGCCTTGGCGAGTATGCGGGCCAGGACGACGATGGCGAGAATTCTCGAGAGGTGGGCGAAGGCCTTGCTGAAGACGATGACCCCCGCCTTGGCGGCTACGCCTGAGCTGCGGACAGACCGGGCCGGCATGGATCAGGAGCCCTTGCAGTGCTCGCAGAGGAGTCCTTCGAGGCGCCCCGTCCGCCACTTTTCGCGCAGCTGCCGGTACGCCGGATTGTTCCATATCTCGCGTATCGACCGGTCGGTGCAGTTGCCGAGGACCGTGCTGCGCTCCTGGTCGACGCAGCAGAGGATCATGTCGCCGTTCCACATGACCCAGGCGCGCCAGAAGGGAATGGGGCAGATCCGGACAAGGTCCATGGGGCGCCTGCCGAGCTGCGCCTCCTCCACGTCGGAGCGGGCGCGGTTGTCGAGCTTGCGGGCCTTGAAACCGACGCCGAGCTTCTTCCAGTAGGCCTTCTCGTCGGCGAGGTTGTCCTCCACTTCCCTGGTCAGGACGGTCCAGATGCTGATCTTCGGCTTTTTCACGCCCAGACGGTCGCGCTGCCGGATGAGCTCGTGAATGTTGGCCATCACGCGGTCGTACTTCAAGGGGCGCATGGCCCGCTCGTAAACCTCGGGGACGATGGAGTTGAAGCTGATGTTGATCTCGTCGATCCCGGTCTCGAGAAGGCGCCGGGCCCTGCCGTCGCGCATGAGGCCGGCGTTGGTGATGATCCGCACCAGTGGGCGGCGGCGATCTCCCCTTCCGGCGATGATGTAGTCGAGCCGCTCCTCCAGGCGCCGGTCCACCAGGGGGTCGTTGAGAAGGTACGGGTTGATCTGGCGCAGGTTCGGCCAGGTGAGGGCCTCGTCGACGATCTTGCGGAAGAGCTCGTCGCTCATGGCGCCGGGGATGCGGTTCTTCTCCCGGTTGACGCCGCAGAAGGCGCAGCGGGCGTTGCAGCCGCTCCTGGTCTGGATGTCGAGGGAGAGGGGGTAGTCGGGGGTGAAGCGGCTGAAGCGAAACCACTTGAGGTACTCCACGAACGGGACTGAGGCGGCGGAGGGGGAGTTCGGCATCACCACCTTGCTCACCTGGCGGCGCGCCCTGTACTTCAGCTCGTCCCAGCGGCCCTTTCCGTTCCCGCCCATGGCCCTTCCCTGTCCGGCGCTCCCGCCCGCCTCTTCAGTCTCCGCCGCGGCGGCAGGCCCTCTCGTCTTCCTCCGCGAGTAGTACGCGAAGTACACCACCGAGAGGGGCGCCAGGACGCCGATGATCCAGACCACGAGGCGGGCCTGGCCGATAAGGCAGAGGACCATGATGAGAAAGGCGAAAAAATCCCTCCGCACCACGAAGGAGAGGGACGAGACAAACCGGTTCACCATGCCGAAGAGGCCCGGGAGGCGGGCGCTCTCCCGGAAGTCGTCGAGGATCTGGACCATGCTCCCGTGGTCCTTGGTGCCGCTCACGTAGCGGATCATGAGGGCGTAGAGGACGCCGCCGGAGAGCAGGGTCCCGGCGACGAGGGCGACGTAGACCCCGTCCCCCGTCGTCCGGTAGAGGCCGACGGGGAGGGCGACGAAAAAGGCGAGGCACGTCAGCTCGTCGCAGAGGGTATCGATCCACGAGCCGCGCTCGGAGCCGGTGTAGGTCAGCTTCGCCACCTCCCCGTCGCTGCCGTCGACGATGGAGGAGAGCTGAAAGAGCAGCGCCCCGAGGGCGATGTTGAAGTATCCCCCGGCGGCGGCGAACCAGGCGCCGACGAGCCCGACCGCGAGGTTGCCGACGCTGATCTGGTTCGGCGTCAGGCCGAGGCGGATGAAGATCTTCGAGAGGCGGAGGGACACGGGCCTGTTCAGGGTGCGGGCGATAAAGCCGTCGGTCTCCTTGCGGACCGACTCGAGGAGCCGCCGCTCCGCTTCCCGGTAGCTCTCCGGCGAGGTGACGGTGACGTCGCAGACGACCTCCTCCCTCACCCGCATGACATCCCCGCCGTCCCCGTCGAAGACGGCCCGAAGCTTCTCCGCGTC
Source organism: Candidatus Rokuibacteriota bacterium (assembly GCA_030609125.1). Classification (GTDB taxonomy): domain Bacteria; phylum JAUVQV01; class JAUVQV01; order JAUVQV01; family JAUVQV01; genus JAUWCW01. The sequence continues at coordinate 8,760 of JAUWCW010000003.1, read as the reverse complement.
GGCGGCGTCTATGAACTCCGGGAGCTTTCCGACCACGCGGGGCCTCAGGTCCGTCGCCTCGGCGGTGAGGGAGTCCCTGTCGCCGACGACGACGATGCGCTCCACGCCTTTTTGCCTGAGGGAGAGAACGGCCCGCTCCAGGAGCGTCAGGCCCAGGAGGATGTCCGGGAAGGCCGGGACCTCCCCTTCCCCGCCCGCCTTCCTCCTCTGTATGACGGCGGTCCCTGCCATCGCCTCGACCTACAGCAGCTCCCGCACCCTGCCCAGGGTCACCGGAGCCTGCGACTCTCCCCGGCAGCTGTACCAGCAGGCGGTGCAGGAGACGGGCTTCGCCTCGGACGGCGCGTAGCCGCGGAAGTCCCCGGCCACCACGGGCAGCTCGGAGCAGGGCTTGATCTCCCCCGCGGGGGTGACATGGACCCAGCTCCGTCCCGCCCGGCAGCCCGGTATCTCGCTGTCGGAGAAGTACTCCTCCACCCGGTCCAGGTAGTAGTCGGAGGTGCGCGTGACGGCGTGCTCCCTCTTGTACTCCTTGATGAGAGAGATGACCTCCGCCAGCTTCAAGCCGTTCTCCTCGGACACCATGGGGTTGGAGTTGCCGGTCTTGAGCTCGCAGTAGGAGCTGAAGCCGACCTGGACGCCGTGGCTGACGGCAAGGTCGAGGATGCCGGGGATCGAGTCGAGGTTGTCGTCCTTGATGACGGTGTTGAAGCCCACCGAGTGAAACCCCACCTTTCGGAGCTCGGGAAGAAGACCCGTGATGCGGCCGTAGAGCCCCGGCAGGGCCCGGACACGGCCGTGCTTTTCGTCGTTGTAGTCGAGGGAGATGGAGAGCTGGTTCAGCCCCGCCCGATGAAGTTCCCGGGCCCGCTCCACGTCGAGCAGGGCGGCGTTGGTCACCATGCCCAGGTAGACGTGGGGGTCGGCCCTTCTGATGCCGGCCACCACCTCCCCGAGATCGTCCCGCAGCAGGGGCTCCCCTCCGGAGAGGGTGACCACCAGGGGGTTGAAGTGCCGGACGATGGGGCCGTAGTCGGCCAGCTCATCCTGGGGAGGCTCCTTCCAGTAGTCGCAGAAGTAGCACTTCGCGTTGCACCGCTTGGTGACTTCCACCGTCAGGTGCCGCAGCTTCTGCCCCCGGAGGGTGTGTTTGACCAGCCGCCCTGCCAGGGCCAGCTTCTGCCCGATTCTCGAAGTGCTCATGCTCCTGTCCTTAACCCGGAAATTTCATGAGCCATCTGCTGCGAACGTGGACATCACGCAATCTCAAGGTCTTTTCTTGTCTCACGATCTTGCTGTGCTTCAGCACAGCTTCACCCGCTCAACTGCACAAAGCCCTTGATCTTACGCAATCTCCACGCTCTCGCAACGAAGTTCATGAAATATCCGGGCCAAAAAAACAGAGCGCCGGCTGATGCAACCGGCGCCATACGAATGTTGTAGATTAGCAGGATCAACGCGGTTTTAGAAGAGGGGCCAGGCGCGACAGCAGGAGAAAGTGCTCGTCCTGGAAGGCGACTTCGTAGCCCTCCTCCCGGCCGGGGACGGGCGTCAGGGGATCCGCGCCGGTGAGATCGAGGAGAATGAGATCGGCTCCCTCCGTCCTCGGGAAGACGAAGAGCTCCCGGCGGTGCGCCAGGCGGGCGGCCAGGCCTGCCTGTGTCGAGAGCGAGGCGTCGGGGGGGATCCGGGAGACCGCCGCGGCCAGGCTCTCCCGGTACCCTTCCGGCGCGCGGTCCCTGAAGTGAACCGCCGGCGAGACCCCGAAGCAGAGCAGGGGCAGGACGACCAGCGCCCACCGCAGAAGCGGCCCGTCGAGAAGCTTCAGGCGCCCCAGGACCTTCCCCTCTTTGAGCCGCCTCAGCCCGGCGGCGGCGGCGGTGAAAAGAAAGGGGAGGAAGACCGCCGTCTGAATCAGGCTCTCCGCCCCGCCGAAGAGAGCCGTGACGAGGACGGGGAGGCCGAAGGCGAGGATGAGCGGGCCGAAAAGAGGCACGCACGCCAGCGGGACGAAGAGGTCCCTCAGGGCGCCGCCCACCGCGGGATCGGCCGCGAGGGCCGCCGCCCCGTAGCCCCCCTCCGCAAGCGCGACGAAGGCCTCCTTCGCGGCGATTCCTTCCTCTCCCCCGAGCCGCGGAATGACGAACGAGCCGATGAAGACGTAGCCGTAGAAGGCGACGAGAAAAAGAAAGAGCCCCTCCCTCCAGCGCCGCCGGGGCAGGCAGATGTAGAGCCCCAGCAGAGCGACGGCCAGCCAGGCCCCTTCGCCGCAGGCGAGAGCGAAAGCGACACAGAAGTAGCCCGCCCAGCCCGGTCTGTCCCGCAGCAGGTGAAAGGCGAAAAGCAGGGGCGTCACCGCCAGCGTCAGCGGGTGAAAGCCGGAGAGATTCATCCCCCTCACGGCCGGGAGAGCGATGTAGAGGGCCGCCATGGCGACGGCCCACCGGCGGCACTCGAGATCCCGTCTGGCGATGAGGTAGACCGGCCACGCGCCGAGGGCGAGAGCGATGCTCTGCACCCGGACGAGAAACTCGGGGGTCTCCCAGAAGCGGTACCCCTGGGCGACAAGGGCCATGACGGGAGAAAAGCGGGTGCCGAGATACCCGCCGTCACCGGCGAGGGAAGACGAGAGAAAGGCGCCGTTGATGGTGTTCCAGGCCGCCTGCGCCGCCATTGCGAGAGAGAGGGTCTCCGGTCCCCCGCCCCGGCACTGCGCGATGGCCGCGCCGCCGACGAAGAGAACGTAGCCCGTCGACAGCAGGGCGAGCACCTCCACGGCCCGCCAGCGTTCCGTGGGAGAACCGGCGGGACCGAAGAAGGAGTCCTGCCACCTCCCGCTCTCCTTTTTCCTCCCCTTCAGCATCCACTGCAGGGCGAAAAGGGCCGGGAGCACGAGGGCCGGCCCTCTCAGGTCGCCCGCATGGAACCGGAACGGCCCGGCCTGAAGGTCTATCTCTCCCAGGAGGACGAGAAGGGCGATGAAAAGACCGTCCGCAAGGATGAGCAAACCGACGTAGAAGGAAAGAGGCCTCTTCGTGCCGGCGTCCTGTGCCATAAGGAATGGGGGAAGCGGTCCGCCCCTTAAACTACGGTGTTCCCTTTTCGAGGGGAACGTCGGTCTTGAGGTGAAGCTCCCTCAACTGCCTGAGGTCCACCGGGGCCGGGGCGCCGGTGAGGAGGCACGTCGCCTTCTGCGTTTTGGGGAACGCTATCACCTCGCGGATCGACGTCGAGCCCGTCATGACGGCCAGGAGCCGGTCGAGCCCGAGGGCTATCCCGCCGTGAGGCGGCGCGCCGTACTGGAACGCCTCGAGGAGAAAACCGAACTTGGACTCACCCTCCTCGGCACTGATGTTCAGGGCCGCGAACATTTTCTGCTGCAGATCCCGATCGTGGATACGGATGCTCCCGCCGCCGATCTCCTGGCCGTTCAGGACGATGTCGTACGCCTGGGCCCGGACCTTGAGCGGATCCGTCTCGAGCAGGGGGACGTCCTCCGGCACCGGCGCGGTGAAGGGGTGGTGCATCGCCTCCATGCGCTTTTCCTCCTCGTTGTGCTCCAGGAGGGGAAAGTCGGTGATCCAGACCATGTCCATCCGGCCCGCGGGGATGAGGCTGAAGCGCCGGGCAAGGTCGAGGCGCAGGCGCCCCAGGCCCTCGCAGACCACCTTCACGGTGTCGGCGAGAAAAAAGAGCATGTCGCCCCCGGCGGCCCCGCACCGTTCGTTGATCTTCATCCTCTCCTCGTCGGAGAAGAACTTGGCGATGGGGCTCGCCTCCCAGGCGCCGTCGGCCCCCACCTTCACCCAGGCGAGCCCCTTGGCCCCGTAGATCTTGACCAGGTCCGTGAGGTTGTCGATGTCCTTGCGGGAGAGCTTATCCGCCATCTGCTCGCCCCGCAGGGCCCGTACGGTCCCCCCGGAGGAGACGGCGCCGGCGAAGACCTTGAATCCGACCCCGGCGGCTATGTCCGACAGGTCGACGATCTCCATGGCGAACCGGACGTCCGGGTTGTCGACGCCGTAGCGCGCCATCGCCTCGGCGTAGGTGAGACGCGGGACGGGGAGAGTGATCTGCATTCCGAGCAGGTCCCGGAAGAGGGAGGCCAGAAGCTCTTCCACGAGCGTGCAGATCTGGTCCCGCCCGACGAAGGACATCTCCATGTCGAGTTGGGTGAACTCCGGCTGCCGGTCGGCGCGCAGGTCCTCGTCACGGAAGCAGCGCACGATCTGGAAGTACCTGTCCATCCCCGACACCATGAGGAGCTGCTTGAAAAGCTGCGGCGACTGCGGCAGGGCGTAGAACCTCCCCGGGTTGACCCTGCTCGCCACCAGGTAGTCCCTCGCCCCCTCCGGCGTGCTCCTGGTGAGCATCGGCGTCTCGACCTCGATAAAGCCCCTGTCGGAGAGGTCCCGCCGCAGCTGCTGCATCGCCCGGTGGCGGAAGATCATCTTCTTCGTCATCTCCGGCCGGCGCAGGTCGAGATAGCGGTAGCGCAGGCGGTGTGACTCGTCGATGCTGATGCCGTCCTCTATCACAAAGGGCGGGGTGCTGCTCGTGTTGAGCACCGTCAGCTCCCGGGCGACGACTTCAACCTCTCCCGTCGGCAGGTTGGGGTTCACCGTCCCTTCGGGACGCTCCCGCACCGAGCCCCTCACCGCCAGGACCCACTCTCCCCTCACCTCTCCCGCCCTGGCGTGCAGTTCGGCGTCGGTCTCGGGGTTGAAGACGATCTGCGTCACGCCCTCGCGGTCCCGCAGGTCGATGAAGATCACACCGCCATGGTCGCGGCGGCTGTGCATCCATCCGGCGAGGAGCACATCCTTGCCCACATCCTCTTTTCTCAGCTCACCACAGCAGTGGGTCCGGATCATCTCTCCCCACGGTTCCGTCACGATAAATCTCCTTTGCTGAAAGAGTTGGTATGCTGCGGCATTCACACCGCGATCGTGTCTGCCAGCCCGGGCCACAGCTTCAGCAGCACCACCGAGGCGAAGACAAAGGACAGGACGACGAGCGTGATGAGCATCACGAACGGGAGCAGCCACGCGAAGAAGGCCCGCCCCGTCGAAATCCGGTGAACCTCGCGCAGGCCGATCACCAGCAGCACCACCCTCCAGACGACCGCCAGGGGCGTGCCGACGAAGGGAAGGACCAGAAAGAGGCTCGCCGAGGTGGCGTAGGAGACGGCCTTCAGGGTGGCCTCGTAGTTTTCCCGCGCCCCGTTGAGAAACGTCAGTGAGACGTGAAGGACGGCGCTCTGGAAGATCGTCGAGAGCACGACGAGAACCGGGATGAACACCAGCGTGAAGTACAGGACGACGCCCGTCATGGCGGGAAGCCGCCCCGCGTGCTCCACCATGGCCGGCGTGCCGAAGGCGCTCTTCCAGAGCATCGCCACGATCCACGCCATGGTGCCGACGATCACGGCGAAGAACAGGGCCCGCCACTTGCTCCCCTCCCGGGGCATCTGCCGGAAGAAATCCGTCGGCCGGAAGAGGGACCCCTGGATCGTCTCGGCCAGGGCCGAAAAAGTCCCGAGCCGCTCCCGGTCTTCCCACGGACAGGAGCCGGCGTCACGGACACTCGCCGCAGGGGCGGAGGGTCCCGCCACCGCTTCGTCGTCGCCGGCCGCGGCGCCGCGAATGGGGGTCCCGCAGAGGGGGCAGACACCGCTTCCTCCGGGAACGTCGTGGTAGCACCTGGGACACAGCATGAAGAACACAGACCTCCTTGGCTGAAACAGCTGAAACAGACGGATCTTACCAGATGCGACCCTCTTTCAAAAGAAAAAGGTTCCCCTGAGCACTTCGGCTTTGCTCAGCATAAACTCCGCCGAAGGGCTTGCCCTGAGCACTTCGGCCCATCATCCATCCTCCCCTGATCAGGGGATAACCTATGGAAACCGTGGAAAAGTCCCTGTTTTTCCCGTTCTCGCTTTACTGCTTGAAAATATTGTACTTGATGATGGCCCAGAGGACGACGAAGCCGTCCTTCCAGGTGATCTTCTTCCCCTCCTCGAAATCCCTCCCGTGATAGGAGATAGCGACCTCGTAGAAGCGGCACTTCAGACGCACCAGGCGGGAGGTGATCTCGGGATCGAAGCCGAAACGGTCCGACTTGAGGACGATCTTCGGTGCGTACTCCGCCTTGAAGGCCTTGTAGCAGGTCTCCATGTCGGTGAGGTTGAGGTTGGTGATCATGTTGTTGAAGGTGGTGAGGAAGCGGTTGCCCACGTCGTGCCAGAAGAGCATGGCCCGGTGCGGCTTGCCGAGGAAGCGCGAGCCGTAGACGACGTCGGCGTGCCCGCTGAGAATGGGGCCGATGACGCTGGGGTACTCGGACGGGTCGTACTCGAGGTCGGCGTCCTGGATGATGACGATGTCTCCCCGAACCTGCGCCAGACCCGTGCGGACCGCGGCGCCCTTGCCCCGGTTCCGCTCGTGGATGAAAACCCGCAGGGTGGTGCGCTCGTTGTTTACCCACCCGTCGGCCTCGATCTTTTTGAGCAGTTCGGCGGTGCCGTCGGTTGAGCAATCCTCGACGGCGATGATCTCCTTCCGGAAAGGAGCATCCCGAACCTTCTCGAGCAGCGCCGGGAGAAAGTCCTTCTCGTTGTAAATGGGCACGATGACCGAGAGGGTGACGTTCTCCGCCGTCAGCTCACGCTTTTCCATTCATTCTTCCGGCGTCTTGAGGTACGGCATGTCCGAGTCCCCGTAGCTCTCGACGTACGTGAGGTAGCGGTTCGGATTGTCCATGATCTCCTCGTGTTCGGCGTCCGTCACGGGCCGCTTCACCACCGCCGGCACGCCCGCCACAAGGGAGCGCGGCGGCACCTTCATCCCCGGCCGCACCACCGCCCCGGCGGCGACCACCGACCCCTCGCCGACCTCGGCGCCGTCGAGGACCCGGCACCCTATGCCGAGGAGGACATGATCGCCGATGGTGCAGCCGTGCAGGACCACGGCGTGAGCGACGATCACTCCGCTGCCGACGATGAGCGGGTGCTTGCGAAACGTCACATGAAGCATCGCCCCGTCCTGGACGTTGGTCTTCGCCCCGACGCGGATATAATTCACATCCCCCCGTATGACCGCCATGGGCCAGACGCTGACGTGGTCTCCGAGCTCCACGTCCCCGCCGACGACGGCCGCCTCGGCGATGAAGACCCCTCTGCCCAGTTTCGGCTTGACGCCCTTATACGTGTAGATCATCTCTTGCCCCCCAACATAACCACGTGATATTACACGCTTACCGTCCGGAAAGAAAGCGGGGGGGGCTGTCATCCCGAGAGAAGCGAGGAATCTGACGTGGCCCGCCGTTTGCAGCCCCCCCCCCCGCCTTATACAATAGCCGCATGCAGAAGCAGCGGCGCTGGCACGTGATCCAGAGCAAGCCTCACCAGGAAGAGCGCGTCGCCGCTCAGTTGGAGGAGCAGACCGACATCGAGGTCTATTCCCCCCGGATTGAGGTCGTCTCACTCCGCAAGGGCGGGAAAGTAAAAGTCGTCAAGCCTCTCTTTCCCTCTTACGTTTTCGTCAGGATGATCATGCCCGACGAGTGGAAGCTCGTCACCTACACCCGCGGCGTCGCCCGTCTCATCGGCGGCTGGCAGGAGGAGAGCTGGATCGACGACGTGGTGATGGACGCCATCAAGGCCCGTGAAAACGAGAAGGACCGCCTCATCAACTACTATCACTTCCAACCCCGGGAAAGCGTCGTCATCCGCTCCGGCCCCCTCAAGGATCTCTACGGCATCTTCGAGCGCTACGTCGACGACCGGGGGAGGGTGCGCATTCTCCTGAGCCTCATCGGTTACCAGGCCTCCGTCGAGCTGGAAGCCGAGGAGCTGGAGAGACTCTGAAGACGTGGACTTTCTCACCGTACGCCTTTCCGTCTCCGGGGTCGAGACGAGTCTCATCATCCCGCCCCTGACGGCCTTCGTCATCGGCCTGCTCTCCTCCACGGGAGGGCTCTCGGGGGCCTTTCTCCTGCTGCCCTTTCAGATGAGCGTGCTCGGCTTCACCACCCCCGCCGTGAGCTCCACGAACCTCTTCTACAACGTCGTCTCCATCCCCGGCGGCATCTGGCGCTATTTCCGCGAGGGCAGGATGCTCTGGCCGCTCGTGGCGGTGATGGTCGCCGGGACCATCCCCGGCACGGCCCTGGGGTACTTCATCCGCGTCACCATGCTCCCCGACCCCAGGGCATTCAAGCTCTTCGTCGGTCTCGTGCTGGCCTTCATCTGCAGCCGCCTCCTTATCCAGGCCTTCCGCCCGTCCGCGGGCGGCAAGGAAGCGGCACGGACGTCCATGACACCCGTGGAAACGACCGTCTTCACCCTTTCCCGTGTCGAATACACCTTCGGGGGGCGGACCTACTCCTTCTCCACCCCCCTCATGTTCGCCCTTTCGGTGGCGGTAGGCGTCATCGGCGGGATCTACGGCATCGGCGGCGGCGCCATTCTCGCCCCCTTCTGGGTCGCGGTCTTTCACCTGCCCGTCTACACCGTCGCCGGGGCGTCCCTCCTCGGGACGTTTCTCACCTCCATCGCCGGTGTCGCCTTCTACACCTTCCTGCCGTCGCCGAGCGGCCTTCCAACGTCGCCCGACTGGGCCCTCGGGGCCCTCTTCGGCATCGGCGGCCTGGCGGGCATCTGGTGCGGCGCGGGGCTGCAGAAGCACCTCCACCCGAGGCTCATAAAGCTCATCCTCGGTCTCCTCATCTCCATCGTGGTCGTCCGGTACATCACGGGCT
>JAUWCW010000024.1 GCA_030609125.1 Candidatus Rokuibacteriota bacterium | reverse complement strand
TCCGTACCGCCGGCGAGCATAGCCGTCGCCTCCCCGAGCATTATCATGCGGGCAGCGGATGCCAGGGAGTTGTTGCCGCTGGCGCAGGCCGTCACGACGCAGGCGTTCGGCCCCTTGAGCCCGTAGGTCATGGAGACGTGGCCGGGAGCCATGTTGACGAGAAGCCTGGGCATGTAAAAGGGAGAGATCTTGCGCGGCCCCTTGTTGAGAAGGGCGTTGTGAAACTCTTCTATGGTGCTCAGGCCGCCGATGCCGGAGCCGATCACGACGCCGAAGCTTTCCGCCAGTTCGGGCGTGACCTCGATGCCGCTGTCCGCCAGCGCCATCCCGCTGGCGCCGACGGCGAGCTGAACAAAGCGGTCGGTCTTCTTCAGCTGTTTGCGGTCGAGGAAGTCTCCGGGAGAAAAATCGCGCACCTCGCCGGCGATGGTGGTTTCAAAACCGGTGGTGTCGAAATAGGTTATGGGTCCGATTCCGGACGCGCCGCGGACGAGGGCCTCCCACATCTTCTCCGTTCCCGTTCCGACGGGGGACACCGCCCCCATGCCGGTCACGACGACACGATGAAGAGAGCGCTCCTGGTCTTTTCGCACACCCATGCTTTCGTCCCGGGCCGACGTTGCGCCTCGCGGCTCGGCGCCGGCCCTGAGGCAACTGCGTTCCCGCCTGGGAACGCCGCGGCCCGGCTATTTGCTCTGGTGCTCCTCGATGAACTTGACGGCGGTGCCGACGTTGGAGATCTTCTCCGCTTCTTCGTCGGGAATTTCCAGGTCGAACTCTTCCTCGAAAGCCATGACCAGCTCAACAGTGTCGAGCGAGTCCGCACCGAGATCGTCCACGAAAGCCGATTCGAGATTGACTTCCTCGGCCTTCACTCCCAGCTGATCGACAATGATCTTCTTGACCCTTTCTTCTATGGACATCCTTTCCCTCCTGTCTTGTCGCCGGCGGCGGAAAACCCGCTGCCTCTTCGTTGTCTGCTCCAAACACCGTTGTCTGCTCCAAACACCGTTGTCTGTTCCGGACACCTTCTGAATCAGGTGTACATTCCTCCGTTGACATGCAGAACCTGCCCGGTTATATAGCCCGCCCCGGGGGAGGCGAGAAAGAGCGTCGCCGCCACCACGTCTTCCACCTGGCCGAGCTTCCCCGCCGGTATCTGCTGCTGCAGGGCCATGCGGACCTTCTCGGGCAGGGCCTGGGTCATGGCCGTGTCGATGAACCCCGGCGCCACGGCGTTGACCGTCACCCCCCGGACCGCGACCTCGCGGGCAAGGGACTTGGTGAGTCCGATGAGCCCCGCCTTGGAGGCGGCGTAGTTGACCTGGCCCGCGTTGCCCATGACTCCAACCACAGAGCTCATGTTGATGATCCTTCCCCACCTCCGCTTCACCATTCCGGGAACCACCGCCCGGCAGAAATTGAAGCCCCCCTTGAGGTTGACGGCGAGGACGCTGTCCCAGTCCTGCTCCTTCATGCGCATCAGGAGCCCGTCTCTGGTGATACCGGCGTTGTTGACGAGAATGTCGATCCTGCCCGAATCCTGCAGGACCTTTTCGGTCATCTCCCGGGCGGCGCCGAAATCCGAGACGTCTCCCGTCAGGGCCCAGCTCTTTCTGCCCGCGGCGGCAACGGCCGCGGCGGCCTCTTCCGCCCCCGACGGGTTCACGTCGGTGACGGCCACGTCCGCCCCTTCCCCCGCCAGGGCGAGGGCGATGGCCCGGCCGATGCCCTGGCCCGCACCCGTCACGAGAGCGACACGACCTTCAGCAATAGCCATGGCTTATCCTTTTACCTCCTGCTGGACGAGTTTTTCAAGCGTCGGGCCATCTTCCACATAATGGACAACTGCCTCCTTGTCAATCTTTTTCATCAGGCTTGTCAGCACACGTCCCGGCCCCACCTCGATAAAACGCGACACCCCCTGGGAGAGGAGCCGGCGCATGGACGGTTCCCATTCCACGCGGGAATAGATCTGCCGCGCCAGGAGAGAGCGGACCTGCTCCTTCTTCTTCACCAGCGAGGCGCCGACGTTGCAGACAACGGGAATGTTCGGGTCGCGGAAGACGGCCTGGTCGAGGTCCTCCTCGAAAGCCTCCGCTACCGGCCTCATCAGGCTGGAGTGGAAGGGACCGCTCACGGCGAGGGGAATGACCTTCCGGGCCCCGTTCTTGCGGAAGGCGTTGATGGCCGCCAGAATACCTTCCTTGGAGCCCGAGATGACTATCTGGCCGGGAGAGTTGATGTTGGCCACCTCCACCACGCCCTCGTCGGACGCCTCCCGGCAGACCGTCTCCACCTTCTCCAGCTCCACGCCCAGAACGGCGGCCATGGTTCCCTGTCCGGCGGGGACGGCCTCTTCCATGAGGATCCCCCTTCGCCGGACGAGTCTCAGCGCCTCTTCGAAGGTGAGGCTCCCGGCGGCGACGAGGGCCGTATACTCCCCGAGACTGTGCCCGGCGACGAAGCGGGGCTCGATCCCCGCCTCTTTCAGAAGCGTAAGGAGCGCGTAGCTGACGGTCAGAATGGCCGGCTGGGCATACTCGGTGAGCATCAGCTTCTCACCGGGCCCGTGAAAGGCCAGCTCGCCTAGCTCGATGCCGAGAATCCGGTCGGCCTCCCTGAAAATCTTCTGAACCTCGGGGGAGACGCCGTGAAGGTCCCTCCCCATCCCGACATACTGCGACCCCTGTCCGGGGAAAATAAATGCGGTTTTCAATCCTTCCTCCTCACCCGCTGCTATTTGAAGTCAGTGCCTTGGTCAGGAGCGGGACGATCTCCAAAGCGTCACCAACCACTCCCACGGTCGCCATCTTGAAAATAGGCGCCTCCGGATCCCTGTTGATGGCAATGATCATGTCCGAGGACTGCATCCCCACCAGGTGCTGAACCTGGCCGGAAATACCGCAGGCCACGTACATCTTCGGGCAGACCGTCTTTCCCGTCTGCCCCACCTGGCGGGCGTAGGGCACCCAGCCCGAATCGACGGCGGCGCGGCTTGCCCCCACGGCCCCGCCGAGGGCCCTGGCCAGATCTTCGAGAAGCCCGAAGTTCTCCGCCGAACCCATGCCGCGGCCGCCGGATACGATGATGTCCGCTTCGGCCATGTTCACCGTCTGCACGGCTTCCTTCATGATCTCCACCACCCGGGTGCGGGTGTGGACGGCGTCCCCCCATTCGGTTCGGACGATGATCTCTCCCTGCCGGCCCGGATCGGGGACGGCGGCCTTGAAGACCTTCGGTCTCACCGTCGACATCTGGGGCCGGTGGTTCGGGCAGGCTATGGTGGCCATGATGTTGCCGCCGTAGGCGGGGCGCGTCTGGAGGAGGTTCCCCGTCCCCTCCTCGATGTCCAGCTCGGTGCAGTCCGCCGTCAGGCCCGTGCGGAGCCTGGCGGCGACGCGGGGGAAAAAGGACCTCCCCTGCACCGTTGCGCCGCAGAGGATGATCTCCGGCCGGTACTCCTCGGCCAGGGAGGTCATCACTCCCGCATAGGCGTCGTCGTGAAAGCGCTCGAGCACCGGGTGGTCGGCGGCGATCACCCGGTCGGCGCCAAGGGTCACGAGCTCCATCGCAAGCCCCTCCAGGCCGCGCCCGAAGACGACCGCCGTCAGGTCCGTCCCGCGCCCGTCGGCGATCCTCCGTCCCTCTCCCAGCAGTTCCGCCGCCACGCCGGCGAGACGGCCTTCTCTCTGCTCGGCGAAGACCCAGACTCCCCGGTGACTCTCCTTGTCCGCCGACCCCGCTGTGTCCTCCCGGGTCATCTCGATGGCCTCCACGGGGCAGGCGGTGACGCAGAGTCCGCAGAAATTGCAGTTGTCGAGGATGACCGCGACGTCGTCCTCCATTTTCACGGCGGCGATGGGGCAGACTTCAACGCATTCGCCGCAGACGGTGCACTCTTCGCTGATAACCCTGATCTTCACGAGCAGACCCCAAGCTCCCTGATCTTCTCCGCCAGCTTTGAGGCGATCTCGGCGCTGTCCCCGCCCGCGAGGATTTCTCCGCCGCCCCTCGGCTCGGGGGTGAAGGAGCGGACCACCCAGGTCGGCGAGCCCTTGAGGCCGATCCTCTCTCTGTCGACCTCCAGGTCGGCGGCGCTCCACGTCACGGCCTCGAAGCTCTTGGCCTTCATCTTGCCCCTCAGCGACGGCAGCCGCGGTTCGTTGATCTCCTTCACCACCGAAACGACGGCGGGAAGGGACGATTCCACCACCTCGCCCCCGTCGTCCGTCATCCGCTCGGCGCAGATGAAGCCGGGGCGCACCTCCCTGATCTTTCTCACGAAGCCGATGAAAGGAAGGTTCAGATGCTCCGCCAGCTCCGGACCCACCTGGGCGGTGTCGCCGTCTATGGCCGGCTTGCCACAGTAGATCAGGTCGTACTCGCCGATCCTGGCGAAGCCCCTGGCGAGGGTGTAAGAGGTGGCGAGGGTGTCGGCCCCGGCGAATTCGCGGTCGCACAGCAGCCGGGCATCGTCCACTCCCATGGAGATCACCTCCCGCAGGGCATCCTGGACCTGGGGCGGTCCCATGCTCAGGACCATCACCTCCCCGCCGTGCTGCTCCTTCACCCTCAGCGCCTCCTCCACCGCGTAGAGGTCGTAGGGATTGACCATCGTCGGGACTCCCTCACGCTCCATGGTCCCCGTCTTCTCGTTGATCCTGACGTTGATGGTGTCAGGCACCTGCTTGACGCAAACGACTATCTTCATTTTCCGTGCCGTTACTTTCCTTTGCCTGCCGAGCGTTTGATGAGACCCAGGGCGATGACGTTTCTCTGGATCTGGTTCGTCCCCTCGTAGATCTGGGTTATCTTGGCGTCCCTCATGTACTTCTCGGTGGGATACTCGCGCATGTAGCCGTACCCGCCCATGATCTGGACGGCGTCGACGGTGACCTCCATGGCAATGTCCGAGGCGTAGAGCTTCGCCATGGCCGACTCCACCGACATATCTTTCGGGTTGGTGTCCATGTAGCGGGCCACGGAGTAGATGAGGGCCCGGGCCGCCTCGATCTTGGTGGCCATGTCGGCCAGCATGTGCTGAATGGCCTGGAACGAGGAGATGGGCTTGCCGAACTGGACCCTCTCCCTGGAATAGCGCAGCGCCTCCTCGTACGCCCCCTGGGCGATGCCGAGAGCCTGGGCCCCGATGCCGGGACGGCTCTTGTCGAGGGTCTTCATGGCCGCCAGGAACCCCTGCCCCTCCTTGCCGATGAGGTTTTCCTTCGGTATGCGGCAGTCCTCGAAGATGAGTTCCCTGGTCGAGGAGGAGCGTATGCCGAGCTTCTTCTCCTTCTTCCCGAAGGAAAAACCGGGGGTGCCCTTTTCGACGATCAACGCGCTCGCCCCGCGGATGCCGCGGGCCTTGTTGGTCATGGCGATGACGGTGTAGATCTCGGCCTCCCCGCCGTTGGTGATCCACTGCTTCGTGCCGTTGAGGACGTAGTGGTCGCCGTCGGGGAGGGCGGTGGTCTGGATGCCGGAGGCGTCGCTCCCCGCGCCGGCCTCGGTCAGGCCGAAGGCGGCAAGTTTCTTCCCTGAGGCGATGTCGGGGAGATACTTCTGCTTCTGCTCCTCCGAGCCGTAGAGGAGGATGGGGAAGGCCCCGAGGGCGCTGGAGGCGTAGCTCACGGCCACTCCCCCGCAGGCCTTGGATATCTCCTCCATGGCCAGGCAGACGTCAAGGATGCCCGCGTCGAGACCGCCGTAGGCCTCAGGCACGAAGATGGCGAAGAGGTCGGCCGCGGCCAGTTCCTTGATTATGTCCCAGGGAAACTCCTCCTGCTCGTCCAGTTCGGCCCGAACCGGAAGAATCTTCTTCTGGGCAATCTCACGGGCCGTGTCCCGGATGAAGATCTGCTGTTCGCTGAGCAAGTAATCCATAGTGTCCTCCCTTGATAAGTTTTCAGCTATCAGCTCTCAGCTATCAGCTATCAGCTTTCCGCTGTCTGCCGGACTCTTCTTGCCGAATCTCATGTTCGCTGCCTTTTCCCAATGCGGCAGTGCCGCTTTGATCCCTTCATTCCATCACCAGCGCAGCAGCGCCGATCCCCAGGTGAAGCCGGCGCCGAAAGCGCCGAGCAGAACCAGGTCCCCCCGCTTGATCCTTCCCCTCAGCACCGCCTCGTCGAGGGCGATGGGGATGGTCGCCGCCGAGGTGTTCCCGTACCGGTCGATGTTCACCATCACTTTCGACATGGGAATCTTCAGGCGCTTGGCCGTGGCCTCGATGATGCGGATATTCGCCTGGTGGGGAATGAAGAGGGACAGGTCGTCCCTGCTGAGCCCCGTCGCCTTGAAGGCCTGCTGGGCGGCCTGCGCCATGCCCTTGACGGCGAGCTTGAACGTCTCGTTCCCTTTCATGTGCACCGTGTTCAGGCCCTTTTCCAGCACCGCCGGAGTGGCGGGTTTGCGCGATCCCAGGGCTGGAATGCAGAGCAGGCCCGCCTGCCGGCCGTCGGCGTAGAGGTGGGTGGTCAGCACTTCCGAGCGGCCGAGGCCGGTGGGGGCCATAACGACGGCCCCTGCCCCGTCGGCAAAGAGGATGCAGGTGCCGCGGTCGTTCCAGTTTATGAAACGCGTGAGGATCTCGGCGCCGACGAGAAGGCAGTTCTTCGCCGCCCCGGCGCGTATCATCGAGTCCGCCACGGTGATGCCGTAGACGAAGCCGGTGCAGGCCGCGTTCAGATCCATGGCGGCCGCCTTCCTTGCCCCCAGGCGGCTCTGCAGGTAGCAGGCCGTGGAGGGCATGAGGGCGTCGGGTGTGCAGGTGGCCACCAGGATGAGGTCCAGATCCCTGGCTTTCATGCCGGCGGACTCGAGGGCCTGAACGGCCGCCTCGTAGCCGAGATCGGAGGTCGCCTGGCTGCGGGCCGCCATGCGCCTTTCCCTGATGCCGGTCCTGGTTATGATCCACTTGTCGCTGGTATCGACCTTCTTTTCCAGGTCGGCGTTGGTCAGGACCTTTTCCGGAAGGTACGATCCGGTGCCTACGATCTTCGTTCTTATGCGACCGGCCACCGTCAGGCCCCCTTCTCGTCAGCCCCCGGAACCTCTGGATCCCGCGCCGGCCCTTCCCGGCTGGAACGGCCCCTGCCGGTCACGCGGCTCCAGAAGGGCACGGTGCGGCCCTGCGCCTGCCGCAGGTCGTGCAGCGCTTCCAGGTCTTCCATGATGTGCTCGTTGAGCCTGTTCTCCATGGACTCCCCCGCCACCCGTATGGCGTTCTTGATGGCCTTCGCGGATGAACGGCCGTGGGCGATGATGCAGACCCCGTTCACGCCCAGAAGCGGCGCCCCGCCGTACTCCGAGTAGTCCACCGACTTCTTCAGATTCCGGAAAGCGGGCTTCAGGATGAAGGCCCCCAGGCGGCTCTGCCAGGTTCGGGACAACTCCCTGCGGAGCACGTCCTGCATCATCTCGGCAGCGCTTTCGCTGATCTTAAGAGCCACGTTCCCGATCAGGCCGTCGCAGACGATGACGTCGGCCTTCCCCTGGTAGACCTCTTTGCCGTCCAGATTGCCGATGAAATTCAGCGAGCTCCGCTTGAGCACCGCGAAGGCCTCCCGGATGACGTCGTTCCCCTTGGCCTCCTCTTCCCCGATGTTGAGCAGGGCGACGCGGGGGTCGGCCTTGCGGAGGATGTAGCGACAATACATCTCCCCCATGATGGCGAACTGGACGAGGTGCTTCGGCTTGCAGTCGAGGGTCGCCCCGGCGTCCAGGAGGGTCGTCATCCCTTCGGTGGTGGGAAGCTGCACGGCGATGGCGGGACGCTCCACGCCCTTGAGGCGTCCCCAGCGGTATTTCGCGTGGGCCATGGCGGCCCCGGTGTTGCCCGCCGAGACAAAGGCCCGGGACTCGCCGCTCCTCACCAGGTCGACGGCGAGGCGGATGGAGGACTTCTTCTTCTTCCGCATCGCCTGGGACGGAGGCTCGTCCATGGCGACGACCTCGCTGGCGTGCTTGACCGAAATCGGCAGGCCGCCGGTGTCGTGCTTGGCCAACTCGGCCCGGACGATCTCGCTGTCGCCGACGAGGATGATGGAGTGGCCGTATTCCCTGGCCGCCTCCACCGCTCCCTCGACCACGACGAAGGGAGCGCGGTCGCCCCCCATGGCATCAACGGCGATAGTCATCGCAATTCCCGGCCAGAGGGGCCCTAGTCCTCCGGGATCTCGATGATTTCCTGGCCCTTGTAGTAGCCGCAGTGGAGGCAGACCCGGTGCGGAGGCTTTGGCTGCTGGCACTGCGGGCAGTTCGAGAGGTTGGGCGGCGTCAGGCTGTCATGACTCCTGCGTTTGTTGCGCCTCGTTTTCGTATGTCTTCTCTTCGGATGTGCCATGAGCCTTGATCCTCCTTTCAGGAGCAGGCGATTTACTGTTCTTTCAAATGTTTCAGGGCATCCCACCGGGGATCGGTCTGCTCGCCCTCACAGGAACAGCTCTCGGTGTTGAGATCGGCTCCGCAGTGAGCACAGAGACCCCGGCAGCCTTCTGAACAGAGAGGCTTGAGCGGCACGGCGAGGTGAACCTGCTCGGCGATCAACTCTCTCAGGTCGATGCAGCCTTTGTCTATCTGTTGAACGTCCAGTTCCTCCAGCGACGGTTCGTGGTCGGTAGCGGCGGCCTTCTTCTCACCAATCTCGAGGTGGGTTTCCAGTCCCGCTTCGACGGGGTGCGAAAAACCCGCCAGGCAGCGGGAACACTCCAGGGTGACCGCCCCCCTGATTGTGCCCCGCACCAGGACCCTGCTGCCGTGCCTCGTCAGGCTGAGCTCAACCCCCAGGGGGGCGCTCAGCGGCATGGCGAGTCTGAGTTCCTCCGCTTCCGCCTCACGCACTTCGAGGCGCTTTTCCAGCCCCTCGGGAAGAATATTCTCTAAAAGAACTGTAAAATCATCATGTTCCATGAACAGGGACCCGTTCTTCGTTCCTTTTCGTCCGGGAATCAACAACGAGTGCCAGCATTTTACAAAGAAATTTGAAAAGGTCAAGTTTTTTCTGGAGTTGCCTCGCGACGGGTTTTTCCGTAGATTAGGTGTTACGTCGGCGCCCCTGCCTGCGCGAACAGCGCGGCGGGCCGCCTCAGGGAATCCGGAAATCTCCCCGAAAGGACCCGGTGGGCGAAAAAGACAGGACTTCGGACAGAAAGAAGACCGGCCGCCGCTCAGGACCTCCGCCCCTGGGCCGGGTTCTCGTGCGTGAGAAGGTCATCAGCGAGGAGCAGCTCCAGCGCGCCCTTGAGATCCAGGAGAACGACCCCCAGCGGCTGGGACAGATCGTCGTCGAGCAGGGCTTCGCCTCGGAGGTCGAAGTCCTGCAGGCCATCGCCAGGCAGTACGGAGTATCGGCGGACAGCCTCTCCGACGACATCAGCGCCCTCATCAAGCAGAAGCGTCACACCCTCCGGGGGAGATGGTCGAACCTTCGAATCCCCATCAGGGCGAAGCTCTCTTTCGCCATCACCTTCATCATCTGGCTCACCATCCTGATTCTGAGCTTCGTCATCCTGGCCCGGCAGAAGAGCAGCCTCTACGAACAGACGGTGAGAACGGGGAAGGTGAGTCTCAACTACTTCGTCGGCGACGCCGCCATCCCCCTGCTGGAGGACGACATCGTCCGCCTCAACGCCCTGATCAAGGAGGCCGCCTCCGTCGAAGGGCTCCTCTACGCCGCCATCGTCGGCCGCAAGGGCATCGTCAAGGCCCACTCCGACTCTTCCTTCATCGGAGGCAATCTGCCGTCCCTGGAGGGCAGGGGGGAAACCGTCCGCGAGGACGACCTGTCCTACTTCCGGGCAAGGCTCGACACGGGGGCGCACGTGCTGGTCCTCTCCCGCCCCGTTTCGTTCAGCGGCGTCGAGCTGGGCAGCGCGCTGGTCGGCATCTCCCTCGACTTCATCGACAAGCAGATCCGGAAGGAGAGTCTGAACGTCATCGTCCTCAGCTTCTTCATCGTTCTGCTGGGCCTTCTCATAGCCATCCAGATCGGCGTGAGCTTTTCCCGTCCCATCGCCCAGCTCGTTCTGGCCACCCAGGAGATCGGAAAGGGCAACTTCGAGCACCGCATAAGCGAGATCAGGAAGGACGAGTTCGGGGACCTCGCCGCCGCCTTCAACTACATGTCCAAGGAGCTCTGGAAGAAACTGAAGATGCAGAAGTCCTTCGGCAGCTACGTCAGCCCCGAGATCCTGAAGATGATCATGGCCCACCCGGAAGAGGAGTGGCTCAAGGGCCGGCGCATGAGGGTGAGCCTCCTCTTCACCGACATACGGGGCTTCACGGCGTTCAGCGAGAATAGCGAGCCGGAAGAGGTCGTCGAGGCCGTCAACCGCTACTTCGAAATCGCCACCCGCCACATCATCGCCAACGGCGGCTACGTGGACAAGTTCATCGGCGACTCCGTCCTCGGAGTTTTCGGCGCTCCCGTGGCCCGGGACGACCACGCCGCGAGGGCCGTACTGGCGGCGGTGGCCATGCAGGAGGAATTCACCGAAAGGGCGAAGGACGGGTACCCTCTGCTGGACAGTGTCGGCATCGGCATCAATTCCGGCGAAGCCGTCGCGGGCGATCTGGGGTCGGAAGTAAAGCGCGAGTACAGTGTCATCGGCGACTGCGTCAACATAGCCTCCCGGCTCAACTCCCTGGCCTCGGCGGGACAGATCATCATCAGCGGAAGCACCCAGTGGGGGGCGGAAGGGGCGATCTCCTCACGGCCCATGGGCTCCGTCAAGGTCAAGGGAAGGGAACTGGAAATAGAGACCTACGAGGTCCTGGGCACACGGGAAGACACCCCGGAGCTGTCCTGACACACGGCCCTCCGGCACGTTCCGCCGCGGGGCTCTTCCGGGTTTGAGTTTTCGCGCACGAACCTTTACCATTCATTATCCTGACAATCTATTGGGGAAGAACTGTGAAGAAGAGCACCATGTACCAGGCGGCCGCTCTCGTCCTGTCGGTCTTTTTTGCCGGCTGCGCCTCGATGCCGGCGTGGCCCTCCTCAGAGGAGCCCTCCGCGCCGTCCCCCGCTCCCGGGGCCGTCGAGTCGTCCCGGTCATCCGGTGACTACGTGGCGGTCATCGTCCAGCCGGGAGACACCTTCGCCTCCCTGGCTGGGGCGCACCTCGACGACCCATCCCGCGGCTGGGTGATAGAGGAGTTCAACCGCACCGGCACCCTCCGTCCCGGCGACGGTCTCGTCATCCCCCTGCGTCCTTTCAAACCCGGAGGCCTGGGGCGAGGGCGCTATCAGACCGTTCCCGTTCTCTCGTACCACAAGATCTCCGAATCCAAGGCGGACGCCATGACCGTGACCCGCGAGTCCTTCGAGAGCCAGATGCGGTTCCTCAAGGAGAACGGGTACCGCGTGGTGACAATGGACGAGTTCTTCGATTTCCTGGACTTCAAGACAGACCTCCCTGAAAAGTCGGTGGTCATAACCTTCGACGACGGCTGGCGTTCCCTGTACGAGCTCGCCTTTCCCATCCTGAAGCGGTACGGCTATCCCGCCACCCTCTTCATTTCCACGCGCATGATCACCGGGAGCGACAAGACCCTCTCGTGGGAGCAGATCCGGGAAATGGCGGCGGCCGGCATCGACACGCAGTGCCACACCATCGACCACCGGAACCTTTCGACACTGAATGAGGGAGAGAGCTTCAGGGAGTACTTCGAGGACATCGAAAAGGAGCTCACCTGGTCCATGCGGACCATTGAGAAGAACGTCGGGAAAAAGGTCCGCTATCTCGCCTACCCGTACGGAGACACCAGCCATCTCGTGATCGTGCTCCTCAAGAACCTCGGCTACCGGGGGGCCCTCACCGTCAAGCGGGGCGCGAACCCCTTTTTCACACCCAACTTCCGGGTCCAGCGGTCCATGATCTTCGGCGATTTCGATCTCACCCGCTTCGAAAAGAACCTCACGACCCACAGGTCGCGGGCGCTGCGATGAGTCTTTTCCCTCGTCCGTTCCTCTCCCGGCTTCCGGCGGTGATGCTGCTGGGCGCCCTCGCGGGGTGTGCCGCCCTTCCCGCCCCGCCCGGCGCCCCTCCACCCCCCCCGGGCGGAGAGCCTGTCGATCCTTTCGCTTCGCTTTCCGACCGCTACCAGAATATGGCCCGGGAGGAAGAGGCGGCCGGGCGGCCGGAACGGGCCCTGGAGTCATGGCGCATCGCCGCCGCCTCGCGTCCCGGCGACAAGGTCGCCGTCCGGGAGATCTCCCGCCTCCAGGACCTGCTGGCCTCCGCCGCCGACGATCACTTTCACAGGGGAGTTGCCTTCTACCGGCAGGTGTCCTTCGCCGAAGCCAGAAAGGAGTTCCTCCTGGCCCTGGTGGCCAGGCCGGACCACGCGGAGGCTCTCCACTACCTGAAGAATCGTCTCCACGAAGACACCATCTCGTACCAGGTCGCCGAGGGGGACACCTACGCGAAGATCGCCCGGAAGTTCTACCAGGACCCGGAGCTTGCCTTTCTTGTGGCCAGAGCGAACAATCTCGACATGGCCACGGCCCCCCTTCCCGGCAGACAGCTGATTCTTCCGCTCCTCGAGGACGAGCCGGGTCCCCCGCCGGCCAGGAAGATGGCGCCGGAGCCGAAGAAGCCTGCCCCCATGCCCGAGACCCCGGAGAAGCCTCCCTCCATGCCCGAGACCCCGAAAGAGACGCCCGTCAGCGAGGGCGCCGTCCG
>JAUWCW010000339.1 GCA_030609125.1 Candidatus Rokuibacteriota bacterium | reverse complement strand
CACCCTCTTCATGGTGGGCGCTACTGGGCTTGAACCAGTGACCCCTGCCGTGTGAAGGCAGTGCTCTCCCACTGAGCTAAGCGCCCGTTTTTCCGGCGGCTCCAAAGCCCCCGGACCTGTTTTTATAGCACAGATGCCATGCCCCTGTCGAATCGACTCGGCCGTGTTTGTCCTGAGAGCACGTCAGATCCCTCTCTGCGCTCGGAATGACGGGCCGAAGGGTGCGCACCTGGCCCCGGCAGGGCGGCTATTTGCCGAAGATCTTCTTCCAGAGGGGCTTGGTCCCGCCCGGGTCGATGAATGGAGTGACCGCCTTGAGCTCCTGGCGGGCCATTTTGTGACGCTTGTCGTAGAGGAGGGCCTGCTGGAACATGTCTCTCGCCTTCGAGTAGAAACGCCCGGCCTTGTAGACCAGTCCCAGGTTGGTTATGTAGTCGGGATTGCCAGGGTCGAGACGGACGGCCTCCCGTATGTGCTCCTTGGCCTTGTAGAAGAGCTGCCGCGTCTCATCCCCTCCGTCAAGGGACTCCGCCGAAGCGGAAAGGCCCCTGCCGAACGGAGGGGCCTGGGGCCTCCGGGGTTCGACGACCGGCTCCGGCTTGCGGGGCGAGCCGAGATCGTGGTACGCCGCGCTGATCTCCCTGAAGAGATCCGCCGCCTCGCGCGAAACACCCTTCGGCGTCCCCTCGGGGTGCCGGTCCGGGTGCAGGAGCTTCGCCAGGTAACGGTAGGCGTCGTGGATCTCGCTCTCAGTGGCCTGCGCGTGAACGCCGAGAAGCTCGTGGGCGTCACGTCCCGAGCGGCGGCTGCTTCCTCTTCATCCTCGAAGAAGACCAGCCCCCCGGGGATCTCCAACGCTCCTTCTACGCTCTTTTCCTCTGAAGGACCCTCCTCCGGCACCTCCACCGGCACTTCGGTCTCCTTCACGACGGGGGACGCGGCAGACCTGCTCTTTTTCGTCTTCACGCCCAGGTAGAGCGACAGCGGAATCCTGAGCAAAACCGTTCCGGATCCGGGCTCCTCTCCCAGCCCGAGGGTGAAATCCCCTTTCCTCCAGCTTCTCACCCTCTCCAGGATGGCCACAACCTGGGCCGTCACCGCCAGGAAGAGCTCCTGGGAGGTGATCTTCCCCTCCACCAGGAGAATCCTGCCGAGGAGCGTGTTCCCGCGGCGGGCCTTCTTGAAAGCCTTGCTCACCTCGCTTTTCGAGAGCTTCCCCTGGACCACAAAGATCTCGCCCAGGCGGTCACGGCTCTCAGTCGACGTGGCGTAGATGATCATGCCCTCCTTGAAGAAGATGGTCCGCGACACATTCCCGCGGGAGATGGTGAGGGCGCCGTCGATCTGCTCCTCCATGATCATCTGCAGCAGGCGGGTGACGGACTGGTCTTTCAGGCTGCCGCCGGCCGGGAACGTCATCTCGCTCATGTCCTACCCCGCAAGAACCTTTACAACCGCCGTCTCGTCACAGTTCGGGAATTTGGTGCACTTCAGGCAGTCCGTCCACACCTTGTGGGGAAGCTCCTCCTTCTCGACCGTCTTGAACCCCAGGCGGTGGAAGAAATGCTCCTGGTAGGTGAGGGCGAAAGCCCTCTGCAGCTGCAGCCCCCGGGCCTCCTCAAGACAGCTCTTCACCAGGGCCCGCCCGATGCCGCTCTCGCGGCAGGTGGGATCGACAACGAGGGACCTGATTTCCGCCAGGTCCTCCCAGACGATATGAAGGGCGCAGGCGCCGACGACGTCGTCGTCCTTGTCCGCGACAGTGAAATCGCGCAGATGCTCGTAAACCTCCGAGAGCGAGAGGGCGAGCATGAGGCCCTCGGAAGCGAAGTGGTTGACAAGCTTCTGGATCTTCCCCACATCGCCGACGACCGCTTTCCGGATCGAGAAAGGCTCGCCGCCGCCTGGCGCCAAGTCGTTCCCCTGGCGGCATGAAGAAGAGTCCATCATCAGTCAGTGTGCTCCAGCATTTCGGCGGCGTGGCGCCTGGTGACGGACGTCACTTTGCGGCCGCCGAGCATTCTCGCGATTTCCTCGACCCGCTCCTTTTCTCCCAGCGCTTTCACCGCTATGGCGGCCCGGCCTTTTTTCGTACTCTTGCGAATATTGTAATGGGAGTCCGCCAAACTGGCAATCTGTGGCAGGTGCGTGACACAGAGAACCTGGCGGCGGCCGGCGACGATTTTCAGCCGGTCCCCCACCATTCTGGCGGTCCTGCCTCCGATGCCGATGTCGACCTCGTCGAAAATGAGAGTCGGCACCCTGTCGACGTCGGCCAGCACAGTCTTTATGGCCAGCATGACCCTGGAAAGCTCTCCCCCGGAGGCAACGCGAACCAGCGGTTTGAGGGGCTCTCCGGGGTTGGCGGAAAGAAGAAACTCCGCCCTGTCCACACCCGACTCGTCGACCCCGCACCTTTCGCCGCCGACACTGAGGCCCCCATCCGGATTCTCCCTCCGCCTCAGGGAGACTTCGAAGGAGCTTCCGGGGAGATTCAGACGCCCCAGTTCGGCAACGATCTTTTTCTCCAGTTCCCGGCGGCACTCCTGCCGCAGCCGGGAAAGATCCGCCGCCTGCCGTGAGAGCTTCCCCTCAACATCCGGCAGCTCCCCGTCGATGTCGGCCAGCCTCACTTCCCCGGCCTGGAGTTTGTTCACCTCGTCGTTGATCTCACCGAGCCTTTCGAGGACGGCCTCCACCGATCCGCCGTATTTTCTCTTGAGGCGGTTGATACCGGCCAGGCGCTCCTCGATCTCCTGGAGCCGCTCCGGGTTGTCCTCCAGCGACCGGTGGTAACTCTGGATCTCGCGGCCCGCCTCCTCCAGCTGAACCTGGCACTCCTCCAGGAGTCGACCCATCTGCTCCAGGGAGGGATCGACCTGCGAGAGCTCGCCCAGTTTCCTTGCCGCCAG
>JAUWCW010000369.1 GCA_030609125.1 Candidatus Rokuibacteriota bacterium | reverse complement strand
CCGTTCCGAGCGACACGTCTCGACGAGCTCTTCCAGGTGTCTCCTGAGCCCCTGCAGCGAGGCGATACGCCCGTCGATTTCAGCTATCTTCGCTTCCGTCCTTGCCCTCGTCTCCTCCCTTCCCTCTTCCGTATCCGCCTCCAGGGCGAGGAGTTCGGAGATCTCGCGCAGCGAGAAGCCAAGCTCCTTGGCATTCCTGATGAACTTCACCCGGACGGCCGTCTCCGCCGGATACTTCCTGTAGCCCGACGGGGGCTTTCCAGGCTGCTCGATCAGCCCCCGGCGCTCGTAGAAGCGTATCGTCTCCACACCGACGCCGCTCTCCCGGGCCAGTTTCCCTATCGTCGAACCTTCCATCTTCTTCCTCCCGATCTCAATATAAGCTCCGTACCATAGTACGGAGTCAAGAGCAAATGCTGTTTCTCTTGAGATGAAGTCAACGAAACCCACGAGCCGCTCCTCATCACGAGCAAACGGACGATTGACGTCCCAGGGTACCCGTCAGTGCCTGGAGGATCTGCCCTTCACACCTTTGGCAACGTGAACGATCACAACCATCAGGAGCGCGAGAAGGGCCAGGAGCCCCCAGGCCCACGGAGGGATCTTGTCTATCCTCTCCCCCGCCCAGACCATGAGGACGGTCATGGGGAGAATGCCGAGGGCTGTCGTCCACAAAAACGTCCACCACGAAACAGGCGCAAGGCCGGCCGCGTAGTTCATCAGATTGAATGAAATAGCTGGAATAAACCGGCCGACCAGCAGTGTGTCCGTGCCGAGACGGTCGATCCACCCCTCCAGACGCTGTTCCTGCGCGGCTGAAAGCAGCCTCAGGACAAAGGGCCGCCCGAGGGACCTGGCCAGGCCGAAAGCCAGTGCCGCCCCCGCCATCGCACCGACCCACGTCACAGCGACACCCTTGGCAAACCCGAAGACGAGCCCGTTGGCAACGGTGATGAATTCAGCCGGGAACGGCACGAAAGAGTGCAGGACCATGAGACCGATTGAAGCAGCCGCGGCCCAGGGACCCGCGGAGCGAACAAGGTCCTGTATTCTCTCCAGGGAAAAATGCGGCCACCAGCGGCACCAGGATTCCCCGGCGGCAAGCCCGCAGGCCAGCGTGCGGCCCAGAAGAAAAAGGACCAGGAACACGCCGAAAAAAGTCAGGACGATCAGCGCCCTCCGATTGCCCACACTTTCTCGCGGCTTCATCGCTCCCTCATCCCTTCGAGCAATGATAGCTCTTTGCCCGCACGAATTCTTCTCTTTCCTGTGATCTTCCCCCCGCAATCCGGGCCGGCTGACCCCTCGATTTTCAGGGTTCAGGATTCCCGAGGAATGACAAGGAGGCCGAAACCTCCGCCTCCGTCACGTCGCTCCAGCTGCGGTAGGCCGCCGCAACGGCGAAGGGATACCCGGTGCGCACGTTGGCGCAGTACAGTTCGTCCGCCTCCCGGCAGATCCTGTCGATGGCCCCCGGGTGGCCGGTGGGGACGGCGACGACTATCCTCCCGGCTTTTTTCCCTCGCATCGCTTCGAGAGCGACGAGCATGGTGAAGCCCGAAGCGAGACCGTCGTCCACCACGATCACGCTCCGCCCCGTGAGGTCGGGAAAGGGGCGGTCCCCCCGGAAGAGGCGCATTCTGCGCTCGACCTTGCGACGGGTCTCGTCGACACCCTCCGCGACGGTACGCCTGGAAAGATCGAGCCTGCGGACGAGGTCGGTGTTGATGCGGACCGTGCCGTCGAAGGCGACGGCCCCGTAGCCCGCCTCGGTGTTCCAGGGGAGCAGGACCTTGCTCACCACCACCACGTCGAGGGCAAGCCCGAGTGTCTCCGCCACGGGGACCGCCACGGGAACCCCTCCCGCCGGCAGGGCGAAGACGATCCCCTCCCCCTCGCCGGCGCTCTCGAGCATCCCCGCCAGCACCTCCCCGGCGTGACGGCGGTCGCGAAAAACCCCCGCCTTCTCGCGCAACTCCGGCAGATCGCGGGTCACGGCGCCGGCTCCCACAGTTCTTTCCTCCTCTGTTACCAATGTAACACCTCACTAAATGAGATGCACCGCGTCCCCAGGCTTTCCCATCAGGCGGAGCCACCTGGACTGCGCGGTAGTATTCCATTCCCTTTCTGGGTATAAGTGCTGGGGGGGGAGGTGCCGGCGGACAAGGTTCCTCCCTCCGCGGCAGGAGGGATCATCCCGGCAGCGGCTGGAACTGTAATCGACAGGAGGAGGAAAAATGTCATCTTTTGCGGAGCGCATGATCGGAGCAGCGAAGCTCGACGTACACATCTATGAAGAAGTCGAGGCGGACCGGAGCGCCATGCCGCAGGCCATGGGCGTCGTGGTCCTCTCGGCGGTGGCCGCCGGGATCGGCTCCATGCAGGCCGGCTTCCGCGGTCTGGTGGTGGTCACCCTGGCGGCCCTCATCGGCTGGTTCATCTGGGGATGGCTCACCTATCTCATCGGCACGAAGCTCCTGCCCGAGGCCGGCACCAAAGCCGACCCCGGGGAGCTGCTGCGAACGATCGGCTTTTCCTCGGCGCCCGGCATCCTGCGCATTTTCGGCTTCA
>JAUWCW010000363.1 GCA_030609125.1 Candidatus Rokuibacteriota bacterium | reverse complement strand
GCAGGCCTCGGGCCGCCTGGCCTCCTCGACGGAGAAGCTGTGGCGGGTGTGGCAGGAGTCGCAGGCCATGCCGTAACGGTAGTACTCCCGCGTCTCCTCTCCCCTGAGCCCGACCTTGTGGCAACCGCCGCACCCTTTCTGCCCCTCGATATACGGGTGCGGCTGGATGCTGTTGGTCGGCATGGCCGACATGGCCACCCAGGCGAGGGCGTGCTTGCCGGCAGCGTACTGGTCGTACTTCTCCTTGTGACACATCTTGCACGTTTCCGGCGTGGGGAGCTTCACCTTGTCCAGGTCGGCGGCACTGGTGTGGTCCGACCCGTGGCAGGTGTCGCAGGAGAGGTCCGCTTCGCTCATGGCGCTTCTGGCATAGTCCTTGACGATCCCCGGCGTCACCTTCTCGTGGCAGCCGACACAGTCCGACCCGGCCATGGCCCCGGGCGCGGTGAAGGCCACCGCGCAGGCCATGACCAGAAAACCAAGAAACATTCTTCCTTTCATAAAAAATCTCCTTCATAAGAGAGTTCTCGGAGAAAATAACTCGGAATAAAAGATACTTCCCGCCGCCTTTCCCCGGGGACGGCGTCTCGCTGCGCTTCCCCCCTTTCGTTTACCCGTTGAACATCGGCACCGGGGCTTCCCGCAGGTCGCCCTGTACGCCCACGACGACTTCCCTGACCGGCAGGTCCCGCCCCGAGGCCCGAACCGCTTCATGCACGGCGTAGGTCAGCCCGGAACAGCAGGGGACCTCGGCCCGCAGGACGGTCACGCCCGTTATCCCGGAGGAAGAGAAGATCTCCGTCAGCTTGTCGAGGACGAAACTCTGGTCGCCGAACTTCGGACAGTGCAGGACCATCGCCTTGCCTCGAAGAAAGCGGCGGTGATAGTCCCCGAAGGCGACGGGGGAGCAGTCGGCGGTGACAACCAGCTCCTTGCCCCTGAAGAAGGGGGCCGTCGGCGGAACGAGCTGCAGCTTCAGAGGCCACTGGGCGAGTTCCGACGCCCTTTCACCATTATCCCCCCCGGGGTCCGCCGCCGGCCGCTCTTTCCTGTCAAGGGAGAGAACCCGGGCCGAAGGGCAGCCGAAGTGCGGCGCCGGCTGCTCCTCGATCCCCTCCTGCTCTTTCAGGGACGTCAGCCGCTTCTCCACCGCATCCTCGGAGAAGGTCTCGGCCTCCCGCTCCTCGATGATGATGGCGTTCTCGGGGCACTCGCCGAGGCAGGCCCCCAGTCCGTCGCAGAGATTCTCCGCCACCAGCCGCGCCTTGCCGTCGACAATCTCGATGGCGCCTTCGGCGCAGGAGGGCACGCATTCTCCGCAGCCGTTGCAGAGCTTCTCGTCGATGCGAACGATTTTCCTCTTCATGTATTTCACCTCTTGTTCTTCGGTTGTTTTCGTGCGGGAACCAGCCACACCGAAAAGATACCCCGGATGCGTGAAGGGGTCTTTGACCTAAGTCAAAGGAGGAGAAAAACTTCGGGGGCGTCAGCCTTCGGATTCATTCAGGCTCATTCCGGAGGCGATGTCCCGCAGCCTCGAGAGGTCCCGGATGACCACCTCCCTGTCCGAAACCTCTATGATCCCCGCGTCGCGAAGAAGCGCGAAAGCCCTGGAGAGGGTGGCGCTGATCGTGCCGAGCAGCGAAGCGATCTCCGTCTTGTTCACCTCCAGCCTCACCCGCGCCCCGTCGGCGAGAGCCGAGGGCTGCTGCCGAAGCGCCTCGGCGAGAAGGTAGCCGGCCAGCCGGGAGGGCACGGCCTTGGTGTACTCCGACAGGAGGCTGTTGAACTGGCGGACCCAGCGGGCGAAGCCGGCCATGATGCCGAGGGAAAACTGCGGGTTCTTCTCAACTATTTCCAGAAGGTCCGCCCGCGGGAAAAAAATGACCTCCGACGCCTCGAGGGCCTGGGCTCCCGCGGGGTAAGTGGATCCGGAGAAGAGGGCCACCTCGGCGAAGGTCTCTCCCGGTGAGATGAAGTGGAGGATCTGTTCTCTCCCGTCGGCGGCGGTCTTGAACACTTTGACCCGCCCCTCGGTAAGAAGGTAGAAGCCCTTCGCCTCGTCCCCGTCCCGGAAGAGGGTGTCTCCCTTGCGGATTTTCCGGGTGACTGTCATGGAGGCCAGCTTCCCCAGATCGTCCCTCTTGAGAGCTGAAAACATGGGGATCTGCCGGAGGTACTCTACCATCTTCCCTTTTTCCACGGCCCCTCCATTCTGATTTTGAAGGCTTTTTTACCCCTCCCCACGGCGCCTGTCAAGGAAAAGACTTGAACCATCCTCTCCTCGTCCGCTATGATGCCCGTGCTCCGTGTCGTATGGAAAAAACGGTATGAAGATCACTCACATCTTCCTGGCGCTCCTTCTTCTCCTGGTCCCCGCCTGCGGGGAAAGGGCGGACGGTCCCGAGGAGCCCCTCCTCAAGAACAAGGACCGGGATTTCGTCAAGACCACCATGGAGGGAGCGGAGCGGGACGCGAAGATCCTTCTTTTCACCAGCCGCGACGACTGCGAGTTCTGCGATCTCACCGAGAGCTTCCTCGGGGACATAGCCGCCCAGTCTCCGCTGATCACCCTGGAGACACTCTCCCTGGAGGAAGACGGCGCCCGGGCGCAGGAGCTGGGAATAGAAAGGGCGCCGGGAATCGCCATTCTC
>JAUWCW010000299.1 GCA_030609125.1 Candidatus Rokuibacteriota bacterium | reverse complement strand
ATCGGCCAAGCCGGGAGTCACTGCCGAAAAGAGAAGAAAAACGGCAGCCAGACCTGCGAACGCCGCCAACCTGATCGTTGTGCTGAACATTTACACCATCTCCTCTCGTCTTCTCACTCCTCTGTATTTGGATGAGCCACGACCGGCTTCGAATCCCCATCCTGTCGTCCCAAGCCCTCGCATGTCATCCCGAGCCCTTCAGCCCATCCTCCCGAGGTGTCTGGACGCCTCTGCCGTCTTCCCGGTAAGATAGGGGCGAGAGGAGAATCCGCAGATGGCGACCTACAGTCACTCCAGGCTTTCCACCTTCGAGCAGTGCCGGCAGAAGTACAAGTTCCGCTACGTCGACGGGATCAGGGTGCCGGGACAGAGCGTGGAGGCCTTTCTCGGCTCCGTCGTCCACGAGGTGCTGGAGCAGCTCTACGAGGACGTGCGGCACACGAAGGTGCCGGATTCCGACGAGCTGCTCCGGGACTACCGGGAGCGCTGGGAGAAGCAGTGGTCCGACGACATCATCATCGTGCGCAAGCGCTACACGGAGGAGCACTACTTCGACATGGGCGCGGGATTTCTCCGCGACTACTACGCCCGCCACCACCCCTTCGATGAAGGGAGGATCCTCGGCCTGGAGACCCAGCACTTCCTGGACCTCGGGGACGGCATCAGGTTTCACGTCCGCATCGACCGGCTCATGGACGAGGGCGCCGGGGTCTTCTCCGTCAACGACTACAAGACGAACAGGAGCCTCCCCGGCCAGGACGAGGTCGACAGCGACCGCCAGCTCGCCGCCTACTCGATCTGGGTGAGGGAGCGCTTTCCCGACGCCGTGCGGGTGAGGCTCGTCTGGCACTACCTCGCCCACGACAGGCGCCTGGAATCGGAGCGCAGCCCGGAGCAGCTCGAGCGGCTGCGGGAAGAGATAAGACGGGTTGTCGGCGAGATCGAAAGCTGCCGCGCCTTTCCGCCGAGGACCTCGACGCTCTGCGACTGGTGCGAATACCGGGACATCTGCCCCGCCTGGGTCCACGAGCTGAAGGTGTCGAAGCTCGATGAGCACGAGTTCAGCGAGGACGACGGGGTGAAGCTGGTGGACCGCCTCGCGGAGCTCGAAGGCAGAAGCCTGGAGCTCGACGGGGAGATCGCCGCCGTGCGAGCGGACCTTGTCGCCTACGCCCGCCGGTACGGCCTCAGCGCCGTGGCGGGGACGGAGTCGAAGGCGACCATCGTCGAAACCGAATCCGCCGTGGTGCCGAGGAAAGGGACGCCGGAGCGGCAGGTCCTCGAGGAGAAGCTGCGGGCGAGAGGGCTCTACGCCGACCTTCTCTCCCTCGACGCGGCGGCGGTGAAGAGACTGGACGAGGCCCTTCTCGAGGAGCTGGGCCTCGAGCGCACAACGAAGGCCCAGGTCAGGCTGAAGAGGAGGTGAGGGAGGGTCTCATCCCCTCCACCACGAGCTCCAGGCTCTGCCGCCCGTTCCAGGAGTTGATCTCCGGCCTGTGGGCCAGGTCCACCCGCTGGCCGGCATCCACGTGGGCAAGCTTGCCCGCCTTCCTCCAGGCCTTGGCGTAAAGGGTGCTGTCGCCGTGGGCCAGCAGGAACTTCAAGTGGTCTCCCGTGCGGCCCAGGGGCTTTACCTCGAGCACGCGGACTCCCGTGGTGAGAAAAACCGGCATGGGATTGCCGACGCCGAAAGGGGCGAGCCGCTCCAGTTCCTCCACGGTCTCCATGGAGAGATCGGCGAAGGAGATCTCCGCGTCGAGGGTTATCAGGGGGATGAGGTCGTCCTCGCTGATGCGGGAGCGGACCTGCTCCTCGAAGCGCTCGCGAAAGAGGTCGATTTTGTCGGGGGCGATTTCGAACCCCGCCGCCGCCGCGTGGCCGCCGAAGCCGATGAGCAGGTCCTCGCAGCCCGCCAGGGTCTCGTGAAGGTGGAGCCCCGGGATGGAGCGGGCCGACCCCCGGGCCTCACCTTCATTCACGGCGATGACGACGGCCGGTCTGCAGTAGCGCTCGGCAAGGCGTGAGGCCACGATGCCGATGACACCCCTGTGCCAGCCGTCGGACTCGAGAACGAGGCTCCAGCGCGACCGGAGCCACCCCTCGTCTTTCACTCTCTTGAGGGCTTCCTCCAGGGTGGCGAGCTCCTCCTGCCGGCGCTGCCTGTTCAGGCCGTCGAGCTTCTCCGCCAGGGAACGGGCCTGCTCCCGGTCCTCGGTGCAGAGCAGGTCCAGGGCGCTCCGGGGGTCGTCCATGCGCCCCGCCGCGTTCAGACGCGGCGCGAGCTGGAAGCCGATGTGTCCCGCCCGGAACTCTCCCTTGACCCCCGCCACTTCGCGCAGGGCCGCGATTCCGGGCCTGGTCCGCCGCCCGTTGAGCACGCCCAGCCCGGAGGTCACCAGGGTGCGGTTCACACCGAGAAGGGGGGCGACATCCGCCACGGTCCCCAGCGCCACCAGGTCGAGGAGCTCTCTCAGGTCGGGTTCGCCCGCACTCCCGTAGTGCCCCCCGTCGCGCAAGGCGCGCCGCAGCCCCGCCGCAAGATTCCACGCGACGCCGACGCCCGCCAGGCCGTCGTCGGGGTAGCGGGAGCCCGGAAGCTTCGGGTTCACCACCGCCACGGCGTCGGGGAGATCGTCTCCGGGCAGGTGGTGATCGGTGATGACCAGGTCGATGCCGAGCTCGCGGGCGAGCTGCGCCTCGGCGACGGCGTCCACGCCGCAGTCGGCGGTGACCAGAAGCGTTCCCCCCTCGGAGGCGATGGCGCGGATGGCGTCCGGGTGAAGGCCGTAGCCCTCGACGTCCCGGCGGGGAAGGTGCACCCGGGAGGAGATGCTGCTCTGGGAGAAAAACCGGTCCAGCACCGCCGCCGACGTCACTCCGTCCACGTCGTAGTCAGCGTAGACCCAGACGGTCTCCCCCGCCGCGGATGCCCTGGCGAGCCGCTTCACCGCCGCCTCCATGTTCGGAAGAAGAAGGGGATCGGGGAGGTCGGCGAGGGAGGGGTTGAGAAAGGCGTCGGCCGCCTCCGGACCGGGGAAGCCGCGGGCGGCGAGGACGGAAGCGACGAGCCGGGAGACGCCGGCCTCCCGGGCTATGCTGTCGCGTATCCCGGCGTCGATAGTTCTCAGCCTCCACCGCTGGGTCTCCCTCGCTTCCATGGGTGCCAGTATACTCCAGGGTCTGTGTTGGTACCCCCCCTCACCTTTATCCTCTCCCACCGAGGGGAGAGGAGGTGCGCATGTTCCCCCCTCGCCCCCCCCCGACGTCACTTCTCCCGCATCTGTGAATAATTACTTGACAATTCATTATT